>NZ_JAJNJI010000004.1:0-256408 GCF_022386165.1 Mammaliicoccus sp. P-M58 | reverse complement strand
TAACAATATCGCTTATAGCACTATACGCATTTATCAAACGATCATATAAGTATGCGAGTGTGCAGGATGAAGTGGAGGCACCAAATAGTTTGCAAGGATTAAAGCAAGGTGATGTATATAAAGATAGAAGTGGTAATCAAATCATGCTGACTAGCCAAGCGCCGTTAGATTATGAAGACACACAAGCGTACAAAGATAACAAGCCGTGGTTCACAGGAATGGGGAGATGTTGAATGAAACGAGAACCAGTTTTCATTAAACCAACATACAAGTACAAAGGAGAAGTTAAAGAACATCCTATCGCACGATTAGAGTTTAAAGATGTACCAGAGAATGATATTGAAAAGGTTACATTACTATTTCGAAGGTTTGGTCAGAATTTTAGGAATGCTATCAAATGAAAGGAAGATGATGAATGAAAACATACACTCAAGAACAAGTGGATAAAATTATGGAAGATATGCATAACGGTTATAGAAAAATAATCAAGAAGCATGATGATGAAATGCAAGAATTCACTATTAAGTATATGAAAGGCTTAGTTATAAAGTCAGCATTATTAGGTTTAGTAAATGGTGCGATAATCGGATTAATGATAGGTAGTTTCTTATGATGTATAGAATGGCAATAATCGAGGTTAAAACAACTATAAAATGGAGTGAATAATTTATGGAAAAATTCAAAGTGAAGAGTAAATTTAATGAAGTTACAGCTATAAAGTTTGATGGCGAAAGATGGTTCTATCTTAGAAAAGAGGCATATCCAATGGTTGATTGTAAAGAATGTTCAATGGGAAGTTCATCATTAGGTGATTTGTTTACATTTGAGCCAGTTATAGAAACAAAAGAAGGTCAAAAGAGTTTGGGATTTAATGACTATATCATTCAAGACGAGAAAGAAGATTATTATGTGCTTGGCCAAAATGAATTTCATAATTGTTTTTCTAAGGTAGATTAAATAATAAGGAGGACTGATTGATGTACACACAAGAAGAAATAAGGTCTATGATCGATGGATATAGAAGTATGTGTAATGTATTAGAAGAATTGATACCAGACATGGATAGTAACTCAATAGCACAATATGGAATAGAAGCTACTTTGCCTAAGCCACAAGGGGTTAATAATAGTAAAGTTGAATCGTGTGTAGCATTAAAAGATAAAGTGACTACCAGACAAGCAAAGTTAATTGAAAAAATAGAGTTTATAAATAAAAAGCAAGAAGAGATTGAGGATGATGACACTTATTTCTTTATCGAATTATTAAAAAGAGGGAAAAAGAGAAATGACATATTGATAATATTAAATATTAATAGAAATGATTATACTGATTGGAGAAGAAAGATTATTGAAGATTTATATAACTCTCAATTTGAATGACAATAATGACGAAAATGACATTTATGACAGCATTTTCAGAACGTCATAATTTAAATTATAATTAGGTTAGTCAATGACTCCATTTCTTTGGTGCATGATTCCTCCCTCTAATATTTATATACAGAGCCATCTAGCAAATGCTAGGTGGTTATTGTATAATTAAATTGTGTTTAACTAATTTAAGAAAAGAGGAAATGGAATGGCAGTTAAAATTGGTTTTGTTGATGGTTCTGAAGTAAAAGTTAAAGATGGATCTCTTGAAGAAATTGAGGATAAGATTGATAAAGAGGTAAGTGTTAAATTAAGTACTGTTGATAACGAAACCTCTGATTTAAATGTTAGAGTATTTATTGATAAAATTACTTATATTCACGAACAAGTTTAAATTTTCAACGCTCACATATGTGGGTGTTTTTTTGTACACAAATTAAAAAAAGCAAATAGCATAAGGGCGTGATTGAATGAGAGAAAAATGAAATTAACTGATAAACAAGAGAAATTTGTTCTAGGACTCATAGAAGGAAAGAGCCAACGAAAAGCATATGTTGATGCAGGATATTCGACTGAGAATAAGAGTGAAAAGGATATTGATGTATTAGCAAGTAGGATATCAAATAATAGCAAGGTTAGGGCAAGGTTTGAAGAACTGCGTCAAGAAGTAGCCGAACGATCAAAATGGACACGCCAAAAGGCTTTTGATGAATATGAGTGGTTAAAGAACATAGCGAAGAACGAGATTGATGAAAATGGAATAAAGAAACCGACTGCTGATGCATTCTTACAAAGCTTAGATGGAATGAATCGTATGACATTAGGCAATGAAGAATTAGCTAATCAGAAGATACAAAAAGAAATCGAAATGATGAACAAGAAAATCGAACAAATGGATCGTGGAGATACAGCGCAAGAAGATAAGATTAAGCAATTACACGATGCTATAACGGATGTGATTAATAATGACTAATTTATCAGCACTTTACACAGATAAACAAATAGACATCCTTAAAGTGACTGAACGTAGAGATTGGTTCATGTTGATTAATCATGGTGCTAAACGTACAGGTAAAACAATATTGAATAACGACTTGTTTCTACGTGAATTAATAAGAGTTCGAAAGGTAGCAGATGATGAAGGTGTTGAAACACCACAATATATATTAGCTGGCGCAACATTAGGTACGATTCAGAAGAACGTATTAATAGAGTTGACTAATAAATATGGTATCGAATTTAAGTTTGATAAGTACAATTCATTTAACTTATTTGGCGTTCAAGTCGTTCAGACAGGACATAGTAAAGTGAGTGGCATTGGTGCTATACGTGGTATGACTGCTTATGGTGCGTATATCAATGAAGCATCACTAGCGCATGAAGAAGTATTTGATGAGATTAAATCAAGATGTAGTGGTAGTGGTGCGAGGATAATCGTGGATACAAACCCAGACCACCCAGAACATTGGTTATTGAAAGACTATATCGAAAACAAAGAACCTAAAGCAGGTATATTAGAGTTCTCGTTTCAATTAGATGATAATACATTCTTGAATGAAAGATATAAAGAATCGATTAAAGCATCAACGCCTTCTGGTATGTTCTATGAACGTAATATCAATGGGCAGTGGGTATCGGGTGACGGTGTTGTGTATTCTGATTTCGATTTAGAATTAAACACTGTAACCGAAGAAGAACTAAACGATATTCCAATGAAAGAATACTTTGCTGGTGTTGACTGGGGTTATGAACATTATGGATCTATCATCGTAATTGGTAGGAGTATAAAAGGTGATTTCTACTTAATTGAAGAACATGCACATCAATTTAAATTCATAGATGACTGGGTCGAGATAGCAAAAGGTATTGTTGAAAGATACGGTAATATTAATTTTTATTGCGATACTGCCAGACCAGAATATGTAACTGAGTTTAGAAAGCATAGATTAAGAGCAATCAACGCAGACAAAAGCGTTATGTCTGGTATAGAGAACGTAGCAAAACTATTCAAGCAACGTAAATTAAAAGTAGTATATGAACAAATGGATAGATTTAAACAAGAAATATATAAGTATGTGTGGCACCCGACTAAAGGTGAACCAATTAAAGAATTTGATGATGTAATGGATAGTTTGCGTTATGCAATATACACACATCTAAAACCCGAACGATTAAGGAGGGCTACTTAACATTGTACAAAATTGCAGATGACATAAAAGAAAATGGCGTTTTACCTAAGCATATAGAAGCTATTATAGAGTCGCATAAAGAAGATAGAGAACGAATGATTAATTTGTATAACAGATATAAAACTGACATTGATTATGTGCCTATCTTTAGAAGACAACCTATTGAGCAAAAAGAAGATTTTGAGACTGGTGGAAACGTTAGAAGATTAGATGTTTCAATTAATAACAAATTGAATAACTCGTTCGATAGTGAAATAGTCGACACCCGAGTAGGATACTTACATGGAATACCAGTAACTTATGATTTAGATGAAAACTCAACTAAAAATGATAAGTTAAAGGAATTTATCTCTAACTTTGTTATTAGAAATAATGTAGATGATGAAGATTCTGAAATGGGAAAAATGGCTGCGATATGTGGGTATGGTTCAAGACTCGCATATATCGACCGCGAAGGTAATATCAGAATTAAAAATATAGATCCATTTAACGTGGTTTTTATCGGAGAAGATATCACAGAACCGCAATACTCATTACGTTATTTCTTTGAAAAAGACGACGACAATAAAATAGAGTATGTTTACGCAGAGTTTTACGACGAACAATATTATTATGTGTTCAGAGGCGAAGGTATAGACACGTTAAACGAAATTGGAAGATATGAACATCTATTTGAATACAATCCATTGTTTGGAGTACCTAATAACAAAGAATTGATTGGCGACGCTGAAAAGGTTATCCATTTAATTGATGGTTACGACATAACAATGAGTGATGCATCTAGTGAGATAAGTCAAACGAGATTAGCTTATCTAGTATTACGTGGAATGGGTATGGATGAACAGATGATTCAAGAAACTCAAAGAAGTGGTGCGTTTGAATTATTTGATAAAGATATGGATGTAAAGTATCTAACTAAAGATGTTAACGACACAATGATTGAAAACCATCTAGATCGTCTAGAAAAAAACATTATGCGCTTTGCAAAATCAGTCAACTTTAATTCTGATGAATTCAACGGAAACGTACCTATTATTGGTATGAAATTGAAGTTGATGGCACTAGAGAATAAGTGTATGACGTTTGAGCGTAAAATGACTTCTATGTTGAGATATCAATTCAAAGTTATTATGTCTGCACTTAGACGTAAAGGATATAACTTGGATGAAGATAGCTATTTAGATATTATTTTCAAATTCACACGAAACATACCTGTAAACAAATTAGAAGAATCACAAGTACTAGTTAACTTACGAGGACAAGTATCTGAAAGAACAAGGTTAAGTCAATCTCAACTAGTAGATGATGTTCATTATGAATTACAAGAAATAGAGAAAGATGCATATGAGTTTGGAGACTCCACAAATGAAGCAGGTGGAGATAATGAAACAAGATGATATCGATAAAAGAATAGACAAACTTATTGCTCAATCCGAAAAAGAAATTGAGAAGTTATTCTCTAATAGATTAAAAGTGATTAAAGCATTAATAGAAGATATGTTCGAGAAATACGAAGGTAGTGAGCCACATATTACTTGGACTAACTTTAATAAATACAACAGGCTCAATAAAGAACTGAAACGTATAAGCGAGATGATGAATGATGATTACAAAATAGTTGCTAAGACTATTAAACAATCACAACAAAACGCTTATATCGAAAAGTATATGATGAGCCTGTTTTTGTATGAATTGGCTATTCAAAGCGATATGCAAGTTAAAGTTCCTAGTGCAGAAGTTATACAGAAAGCAATAGAACAGCCTATTGAATTTATTAAGCTTGTACCTACATTACAGAAACAACGTAATCAAGTACTAGAAAAGATACGTATGCACATCACACAGGGCATTATGAGTGGCGAAGGTTACAGTAAGATAGCAAAAGCATTACGTGATGATATAGGAATGTCTATCGCTCAATCAAAGCGAGTTGCTAGAACTGAAGCAGGTCGTGCAATGAGTATAGCTGGTCAAGATAGTGCAATGAAAGCTAAAGAGAATGGCATTGAAATGACTAAAATGTGGAATGCTACTAAAGATACACGTACTCGTGATACACATAGACATTTAGACGGTCAGAAAAAGAAACTAACAGAAACGTTCAAGTCTAGTGGGTGTGTAGGGTTATCTCCTAAAACGTTCGTAGGTGTTTCTAGTGCAAAAGAGAACATCAATTGCAGATGTAAACTTATGTATTTGATTGATGACGAAGTACCCGAAGTTATGCGCGTTAGAAATGATGACGGTAGTACGAGTGTTGTTGATTTTCAGACATATGAAGAATGGTTAAAAACTAAAGAAACGGGTGATTGATGTGGAAAAGAACACAGTGATTTTAGATTTGGATATCTATAATGAATTACTTAAAAAAGCTATGAAGTATGACGAAACAGAAGAAGATGCTAACGTGTTACGAGATATTATTAAAGAGACTAAAAAAAAGATGAAAAACGTGAATTTAGATGAGAAAAAATATGTAAAAATGTATAACCCAAGCCGACAGTCGTGAGATTGCCGGTTATTTTTATGCGTTCATTTATCCATAAGGAAGTGATCTGTATATCTCGTTTATAGCAGACGTTAGCTATTTGACCTAAGCAAGTCACTAAAAGGCTCAATATGAACTTTATGGACTTTGTGTACATGAAGGTCAAAAAGGAGCAATGAATATGAATATCGAAGAAGTAAAAGCATTTTTAGATGAAAATAAAGACTCAAACGAAGTTAAGGAGTATTTAAAAGGACTTAAAACGGTATCGGTAGATGACGTTAAAGGCTTTTTAGACACTGATGAAGGCAAGCGTTTTATTCAGCCAGAACTAGATAGATATCACACTAAAGGTCTAGAGTCATGGAAAGAGAAGAATCTTGAAAGCTTAATTGACAAAGAAGTGCAAAAACGTAATCCAGAGCAGTCGGAAGAACAAAAGCGTATAAGCGCTCTTGAGAAGGAACTGGAGAAACGTGATGCAGAAGCAAAACGTGAAAGAATTAAAAGTTTTGCATTAGGTAAAGCGCAAGAACTAAATATTCCATCTAGTTTAATAGATAACTTTTTAGGTGATACTGATGAAGAAACAGAACAAAACTTATCTTCATTAAAAGAAACATTTGATAAATATGTTCAAGACGGCGTTGAATCAAAATTTAAAAATGGTGGTCGTGATATTCGTAACAACGAAAATGATTTACCAGAATCAACAAGTGTTAAGTCTATTGAAGAAATGGCACAAGAAATTAGTTTAAGAAAATAATAAAAAGCGAGGTAATAAATTATGGCAGTTCCAAATTACACACCAAGTAATGTAATATTATCAGATTTTAAAAATGGGGTTATCCCTGCAGAACAAGGTTCATTAATTATGAAAGATATTATGGCTAATTCATCAGTCATGAAACTAGCAAAGAATGAACCAATGACAGCACAAAAGAAAAACTTTACGTACTTAGCAAAAGGCGTAGGAGCATACTGGGTATCAGAAACTGAACGTATTCAAACTTCTAAACCAGAATACGCTCAAGCAGAAATGGAAGCTAAGAAAATCGGTGTTATCATTCCATTATCTAAAGAGTTCTTAAAATGGACAGCAAAAGATTTCTTCAACGAAGTTAAACCTTTAATTGCAGAGGCTTTTTATAAGAAGTTTGACCAAGCAGTTATTTTTGGTACTGAATCTCCATACAATACTGCAACAAGTGGTAAACCTTTAGTAGCTGGTGCAGAAGAAAAAGGAAACGTGGTAAATGATTCTAATGATTTATACGTTGATTTATCTGCTTTAATGGGAACTATCGAAGATGAAGAGTTAGATCCAAACGGAGTGTTAACTACACGTTCATTTAAAGCTAAAATGCGTAATGCTTTAGACGGAAATAAACAACCATTATTCGATGCTAATGGTAATGAAATCATGGGCTTACCATTATCTTATACTGGTGCTGATGTGTTTGATAAAACTAAATCATTAGCATTAATGGGAGACTGGGACTATGCACGTTACGGTATCTTACAAGGTATTGAGTATGCTATTTCAGAAGATGCTACATTAACAACATTACAAGCATCAGATGCATCTGGACAACCAGTATCATTATTCGAACGTGACATGTTTGCATTACGTGCTACTATGCATATTGCTTACATGAATGTTAAACCAGAAGCGTTTGCTTCACTTAAACCTGCAGAAGTTACAGAAGGATAGGAGTGGTTATACATGAATAAGCAAGCTGAAGAAATAAAAGTAAAACGTGATGACCAAACTATAACGGTAACACGCAAAGCTTTCGATGCCTATTATAGCCATGTTGGTTATAAAGAGGTTAAATCAAGACGAACAACGTCTAAAAAGAGTGAGTGATGTTTATGTCTCTTTATGAAGAAATAGAATTACTTCTTAATAAAAACGGAATAGAAATAAATCCAGATGAAAGAGAAGTATTCGAAATGGAAGTTGATGGGATACTCGAAGATGTTAGAGATATTACAAATAATGATTTTGTTAAAGATGGGCAAGTTGTATACCCATTTAAAATCAAAAAGTATGTTGCTGATGTCTTAGAGTATCAACAACGTCCAGAAGTAAGAAGGAATATTAAGTCAAGGAGTATGGGGACAGTATCGTACACATACAACGACGGTATTCCAGAATATATAACTGATGTATTAAAAAGGTATAAACGCGCTAAATTCCATGTTTATAAACCTTTAAGATAATGGAGTGATTACAGTGACGTACAAAGTTATTAATTACTTCACTGACTTACAAGATGATAACCATGAATATAACGTAGGTGACGTTTTCCCTCGTTCTGGTAAGCAAGTGAGTGAAGAAAGACTAACTGAATTATCCAACACATCTAATCGTCAAGGCAAGCCTTTAATAGAACGTGTAGACGAGCAATTAAGCTATTCTGATATGAATGTATCAGAACTTAAAAAACTCGCTAAAAACCGTGATATTGAGGGCTTTTCTAGTATGAAGAAAGCAAAGTTAATCGAAGTGTTAGAAGGTAATGATCATGTTTAATCCATACGACGAATACCCTCATACAGTTGAATTAGGTTTCATTGAACAAGTAGGACAGTATCCAAATGTACAAGAGCGCTTTGTAAGCGAAAAACCAATACAAGCATTTGTGGATACACCTACGACGTCTGAAACACTTAAATTTCATCAAATGGAACAATCAGTCGATATAAACATGTATACGCCTTATCTAACTAAATTTAACCCTAAAAAAGCACATTTCAGATATAACGATAAAGTTTATCAATGCGTAGGTGACTTAGAAAATCAAGGTGGTATGAATGAAGTCCACAAAACACATTTAAAGGCTACACCATATGGCTAAAGTTAAGTATGGTAATAATAACTTAGTTGTAGCATTAGAAGATTACCGTGAAGAAATGGAAGACTGGGTTAAAGAAGGTATAGCTAAAACAACACAGATGATATATAACACTGCAGTATCATTAGCGCCAGTAGATATGGGTTACTTAAAAGAAAGTATCGATTTTATGTATAAAGACGGTGGTATGACTGGTGTGGTTAGTGTAGGCGCAGAATATGCGATCTACGTTGAGTACGGCACTGGAATATATGCTACAGGTCCTGGTGGCAGTCGTGCTAAAAAGATACCGTGGTCATATCAAGACGCAGATGGCGAATGGCATACTACAAAAGGAATGGAAGCACAACCCTTTTGGAATCCTGCTATTGATGCTGGGCGCAAAACATTCAATAAGTATTTTTCATGAGGTGATTAGATGAGATGGGTATCAGTTGAACCTGAACTATTTGTAAAGATATATAACAATTTAAAAAGTAGCGCGACCATTGACATGTTAGTTGGTGGTCGTGTTTTTGATTGCGTTCAGAAAGACGCTGTTTACCCATACATTGTTGTTGGAGAAACAAACGTCACTGAACGACCTTCAATGAATGGCATGAGAGAAACAGTCGCAGTTACATTGCATGTCTATAGTCAAGCTACTACAACGTATCAGACTAGGGACATATTAAAGTATCTCAACATTCTAGCAAGAGAAAATATAGATATAGAAGACTATGAATTGGATTGGGTTCAGAAAGATAACAGTGATGTGTTTATCGATATTGACCAATTTACAAAACATGGTGTTTTACGTCTCTTATTTAGATTTAGACACAAAACATTACAAGAAGGAGTGTAGTATATGGCGAGTTATATTGCAGTTGTAGAACCGGCAAATAATGAACTTCCGGATGCTGAGGGATACTTAGTATCTGACTTGCAAGAAGGAGAGCACAATATTTCTGCTGAATTATCAGAAAAAGTTATTGCTGGTAAAACAGATTATGAATACACAAGCGTTGCTGAAGAATTCACTTTCACTACAGGACGTATCCCTGGAGATAAAGGACAAGAACAATTCAAGAAAGCAATCAAAGCACGACAACAAGTACGTGTGTGGTTAATAGAGAAGAAAAAACAAAATGGTGTTTATCCTGCTATCTTCGGTTACGCAGTAGTTGAAGAATTAGGTAACTCATTTGATGATGAAGAAGATACAATCGAAGTAACTTTAAAAGTAAAATTCAATACTGCAGAAGGTGGTTTTGAATCATTACCACAATCATGGTTAGATCCATCTGTAGCTGGAACTACTGTTGAATACGAAGAACCGGGTGCATACAAAGGTTCATTAGAAAATCGTGAAGCAGTATCAGGTTCAGGTGCTTAATAAGGGGTTAAGTCCCCTTATTTTTTTATATCAAAAATACGAAACGTGAGGTAATAACATGTCAGAATTTAACCCTATCACTACATTAAACATTAATGGTAAAGAATACGAAGCGAAAGCAACGTTCTTTTTCGATAAAGTAGCAAAGAAATTCTCTACAGAAGAAACGGACGAGAATGGTAAAAAAGTTAAGACTCCAGGCTTTAATGTTATTTATGGTGGTATTTTAGAGCGTGAAACAGAATCTATTGCAGACTTTTGGGAATGTGCAACTGCGTATGTATCTGAAAAACCTAGTAGACACGATATTGAAGTCGCAATTATGAATGAAGTCGAAAAAACAGACGACACACTTAACTTACTGCAAGGTGCATTACAAGTTATGAACGAAAGTGGTTTTTTCAAACAGAAATCACGTCTGTACTGGTCACAGATGCAGAAAGCACCGAAGATGGCGAAAGAGGACGAGAAAGAGACAACGAAAGCCGGAATCGAGTTCATGAAAGAAAACTACAAAGAGATTATGGGAGTGAATCCTTACTAAATCTTGATGATATAAGGATACAGACTGCTAGATATCTAGGTTATGTACCTGAACGTGAATTATTCAGTATGACACCTAAAGAGTGGACTGCATGGATAAATGGTGCTAAAGAGTCATTTTTAGACCAACAAGAGTTAAATATCCATTTAGCGAAAGCTAATCAAGTGGCACAAGCTAAAGGTAATAAGCTGAAAGTTATGCAACGTAATATTGACAAAGCACGTAAATCTATATATCAAGAAAATGACACCTATAAAGCGGAACGTAAAGCTGAATTAGAAAAACGCAAACGTATTAGAGAAGTACAGAAACAAGAAGGTAAAGCTTTCTTCGACCAATTAAAGCGTAAGGAGGGATAAATATTGGATAAGCATTTTATGGCTAAAATCATGGCTAATATAAACAATTTCCAACGAAATGTTAAAAAAGCTCAAGCTTTAGCCAAAACTTCAATACCGGATGAAATTGAAACGGATATTACTGCTAATACATCTAAATTCCAACGTGGCTTAATGCGTGCAAAAGCTATGGCTCAACGTTTTCGGAAGCATACAGTAGACATAGACGCAGATACGAGTAAATTTAGACGTGCAATGTTAACTATGCAACGTGGTTGGGCGCAAACTCAGAAGGCTCAAAACAATTTCGATAACGCAATGCAATCTATGGCTCAATCGATTAGATCATTCGGTACAGTATTTTCTAATCAAATTAAAGGTACACTAATCGCTAGTTTTCAAGGGTTAATACCAATTATTGCCGGGTTAGTACCTGCCATTATGGCAGTGGGTAACGCTTTAAAAGTAGTAACTGGTGGTGCTTTAGCCTTAGCAGGTGCAGTAGCTATTGCAGCAGGTGGTTTTGTTGGATTTGGTGCAATGGCATTTACAGCAATAAATCTAGTTGGTGACGGTACTTTAAAAGCTACAAAAGAAACACGAAGATATGAAAGTGCATTGCAAGGTGTAAAAGATGCTTGGGTAGATATCGTGAGCGATAACTACACGAAAGTATTCAGTGCTATGGCTAATGGAATGAATGCAGTGAAAGTAGCATTAAAAGGTATAGCGCCATTTCTAGCTGGTGTAGCTGAAGGTATGGATAAAGCATCTGAATCATTACTACAGTGGACTAAATCAAGTAGTGTAGCTAAAGCTTTCTTTAATATGATGGAAACAACAGGCGTATCTGTGTTTAACAAAATGTTAAGTGCAGCAGGTAAATTCGGAGATGGACTAATTAATGTATTTACTCAATTAGCACCGTTATTCCAATGGAGTGCTAACTGGTTAGATCGTATCGCTACTAACTTTAGTAAATGGGCTAATAGTGCGAGTGGTCAAAACAGTATTAAGCAATTCATGGAATATACAAAACAGAATTTACCTTTAATCGGTAAAATATTCGGCAATACGTTTGCTGGTATTAATAACCTGTTAAAAGCGTTTAGTGGAAATTCTACTAATATATTTAAAGCGTTAGAAGGAATGACACAAAAATTTAGAGATTGGTCAGAAACGGTTGGCAAATCAGAAGGATTTAAGAAGTTCGTTGATTATGTTCAACAAAATGGACCGAAAATCATGGACTTAATCGGCAATTTAACAATGTTGCTTGTGAATTTCGGGACTGCAATGGCACCAATAGCAAGTAAGATACTTGATGTAGTGAATGCAATCATTAGCTTTACAAGTAACTTATTTGAAGCGCATCCAGGAGTTGCAAAGTTAGTCGGTATTATGACTATTCTAGGTGGTATATTACTCGCAGTCGTTCCTACGATTGCACAGGTAGCTATATTCGTCAAAGACTTATTGATTCCATTCATAAGTTGGGCAAGTAAAGCAGGTATTGTTAGTAAAGCTATGGGCGTTCTCAAAGGAGTGCTTGGTAAGTTAGCATCTCCACTTACTTTACTTAGAACTGCATTCGGGGCGATAGTTGGCGCTTTAGGTGCTATCAGTGCGCCAGTATGGATAGTGATTGGTGTTATCACAGCATTAATCGGTGTAATTACTTATCTATGGAAGACGAATGAAGATTTCAGAAATGCAGTAGTGAACGCATGGAATACGATCAAAGACAAAGTTAGTGAAGCAATAACTGGCGTTATAAATTGGTTTAAACAGTTATGGAGTAGCATTCAAACTACATTACAACCTATCATGCCATTATTACAACAAATAGGTGGTGTAGTTAGTGAAGTATTAGGCGCAACATTCGTTGGTGCTATTCAACTACTTATGCTTGTATTTAATCAGCTATGGACTGTTACACAAGTTGTATGGCAAGCGATCGGTGGCATTATCATGGCTGCCGTTCAATTAATAACAGGTATATTCACAGCGTTTATGCAGTTATTATCTGGAGACTTTAGTGGTGCGTGGTTAACACTACAAACTACTATATCCACTGTAATGGATACTATATGGTCAACTATCCAATCTATATGGACGACTATTTCAGAATTCTTCTTCAGTATCTACAACACGATACTAGGTACTACTATTTCTAGTTGGTCTGAAATGTGGTCATTCATTAGCGGTAAGTTACAAGCTATACTTGGTAGCGTAATTAGTTACTTTGGTCAGATACTAAGTAATATCATTAGTTACATGTCACAAGTGCTTGGGAATATCATTTCTACATGGAGTAGCATTGTTAGTAACATTTCTAATTATCTTGCTAACGCAGTAAGCGCAGTGATCAATGGCATGTCTAACATGTTATCTAGTGTAGTTAATGGTATGGTCAATATCGTTAACGCAGCAATCAACGGCATGGTCAATTTCGTTGGTGCAGTAAGAGACGGATTAAGTCAAGCGGTAAACGCAGCACTAAGTTTCGTCGGAGATTTCATTTCTGCGGGTACAGATTTAATCATGGGTATGGTACAAGGGGTTAAAAACGCAGCAGGTGCTTTAGTAGATGCAGCGGTTTCAACTGTACAAAATGCAGTAAGTGCAGCTAAATCAGCGTTGAAAATTAACTCTCCATCTAAAGTGTTCGCAGAAATCGGTATGTGGACTGTAATGGGTATGGTCAAAGGTATAGACAAACATGGTGGTTCAGCGATTGCTAGTACCGAACGATTAGCTAACTCAATTACTAACGCATTTAATCCACAATTAGTGCCTAGTGTAGATAGTAGCCTTATGCGTGATGGTATTTCATCAGCTGTCGGTAACATTGACGGTTATATTGATTCAGATGTAAGACATAGCATTGCAGAAAATAGTAAACCAATCGTTAACGTTACTGTACGCAATGAAGGAGATATCGAGTTGATTAAATCTACAATTGAAGATATGTCAGCGAAAGAATATTACAGTTAGAAGGTGATGAATTGTTAGTTAATGATTTAGAAATAATTAAAAATGGCAAGGCGTATCGTGTTAGTAACAATGAATTTACCAACAAAGATATCAAGGTAATATCGTTTAATGTAGCTGGCATTGACCATAATTATAGTTACGAGGAAGTCGACCGTTTACATGGTCGATTTCTTAATGCTTATACAAATAAAAAGAGAAGTGCAAAGATTGTTTTATGGTATAGCGTAGATAAATTATCACATGCAGTGCATTTGAAAAATAACATCGCTAAATTATTTAGTGGTCAATGTTACTACAGAGAATTAAAAGCAGTTAACCCTGAAATTAAGTTTGAAAGTTTTGGAAGTAAATCACAAAATTTCAATTTAGATTATGTGAGTGGAAAACAAATTAAATTAGTACTCATTAATGAATTTGATTTTGATACTTCTCAACTATCAGGAGAAATAGAGTTAGAATTCGAGACGGTTGGTTTACCTTACTTCGAAAGTATTGGAAGAAGTTTAGATTTACAAACTGGTGTTAATAGACGTTTCTGGTCATCTGATATGGAGATTGATTGGGTCAAAGAAGATAGAAAACGTTTCTATACATTTGAAAATGTTTATAAAGATTCTGTTTATTATCACGGTGATGTAGATATCAGCCAATTTAACTTTGATTATAATGTGACAATTATTATCGGAGAACCTACAAAGAAATTTATATGGTATCTCGAAGATTCAGAATTGATGATAATAGAGGATTTAGAATTAAAGCCTGGTGACACGATAAAATATGATGGTATCCAAACTTTTAAAAATGGTGTGCCCATTAATGAAACCAGAATGACTAACCCTACTTTTAAAGAAGGTTGGAATACATTCAAGTTTAATCAAAACGTCAGAAAAGTTGTTTTTGATATGAAGTTTTACTATAAGTAGGTGCATAAATGACTATAAAATTATTTAACAAAATAGGCAAAGCATATCCTCTTCAAGTTAACACAGTTACTTCTAAAAAGTTAAATGATGAGGGGCAACTCACATTTGAAATAATAGAGAACGAATCAAATTATGATGTTATAAAATCAATATCAAAATTTTGGACAATAAGGAATGTTGACGGAATAAATGATTTAGAAGAATATAAAATTATTCTTATTGATCGTGACTCGATAGGTACAAGACAAAGAGTCAGTGTAGTAGCCAGAGAGAAACACTTAGATGACTTAATGGCTAAACGTATACATGATAGTTATACTGGTTCATTATCAGCTAGTAGATACTTTGAAATAGTTTTCGAAGATACTGGTTACAAATTTACTATTTCTCAAAGCGTAGGTAGTTCTAGGTGGGAAAACTTGGGCGAAGGAGATTCAAGATTTGAAATGTTTCAAGATGGTTTGAAACGTTACGGTCTCGAATATGAATATAATCCTAAAACTAAAACTTATGCCCTTAGACCTTCAGTACAAAATGAAGTTAAATACTACATTAGCACTAAAATAAATGCTAATAACTTAAAAATAGAAGAAGATGCTTCAGAAGGTTATACATGGATACAAGGATTTGGAGATTTTGAAGAAAACTCTAAATATCAAGATGCTTTCTTACAAGTAAAATATGTTCATCCTCTAGCTGATGTAATAGGCATGCGTGAAGCACCACCTGTAATAGATGGAAGAATAACTAAAGAGAATACGATGAAAGCTAGATTAGAAGAAGTAATTGATAATTCAATCAAAGTGTCGTTGTCTTTAGACTTTATAGCACTAAGAGAAGATTTTCCTAGTGCAATACCTAAAGTAGGTGATGTAGTCCCAATAAGGGATGACGTAACTGACGTATTCGATAGTGTAAGAATTATTGAAGTTACCACTACTAGAGATGTAAATAACGAAATCATTAAGCAAGATGTTGTACTAGGAGAGTTTAGAAGGCGTGATAGGTATCGTAAGTCAGCAAATAAGGCATCGAAAGCTATCAATCAAATTGAAAGTTCTGGTGGTTTAGGTGGTCTTGGTGGTGGATTAGCAAAAACTATTACTAACGTAACAAGTAAAGTAGATGCTTTAAATTACTCAACTAGAGATATTATAGATATGGCAAATTCATTAAATGCAAACGCGGAAGGTATCAGTGCAGGAGACGATACTAATCGCGTTTATTTTAATTCTGACGGATCTATTCAAAAAAGTAATGATGGTGGAGAAACTAAGCAAACGATAATTGATAGCAACGGAATTAATGAAGATGCTTTACCGAAAGTTTCTGAAAGTCAAAATGGATTAATGTTAAAAGATGATAAGAAGAAGTTGAATCAGTTAGAAGTTGCTAAACAATTAACTACTGAACAAGTGGACAATATCAACAAGGTACCAGTTATCAATGAAAAACAGACTAATTTAGAAGATGCTTTTAAAGGTTTTGTTGGTGTTACTGACTGGCTTTCTTACGCCAATAGTGTTGCTAGTGGCGTACAAGCTAATACTATGTATGCTAGTAGTGACGGTCTAAAGTGTGAATTAAAAGAAGTGAGGATTGGCGTTACTGGATTAACACCAGTAGTTAGATATAAAACCATCACATATAATCTAAGAAATTTTAAATTAGGAGAACAAGTCGCTCAATTACCTTCTGGTTTTTTAACTAAAACTCAAGTATTTCCTGCTTTCGGTAATGGGAATATGAGTTCTTACCGTATCGAAATAACTAAAGATGGGAAGATGATGGTACATGGTGGTTCGAACGATAAAACATTAACCACTGATAGGTATTGGATTTATGGTCAGCATACTTGGATTGAATAATAAGGAGGCTTAATATGGCTAAAAAAGTAGATTTACAGAAAAAGTTATCTGATGTGTTTGATAGATATCACGTATCACAACATGAGGATAATTAT
The DNA here is from genome assembly GCF_022386165.1 of Mammaliicoccus sp. P-M58. Lineage (NCBI taxonomy): Bacteria > Bacillati > Bacillota > Bacilli > Caryophanales > Staphylococcaceae > Mammaliicoccus > Mammaliicoccus sp. P-M58. The sequence continues at coordinate 239,360 of NZ_JAJNJI010000004.1, read as the reverse complement.
CATGTAATCGAACAATATATAAATGCTAATGAAGTTGAGAAAGAATTACACAAAAGTACAGAAAAAGATGCTCATTTATCTAACCAGATAAAACATATTACAAGACATAATCAGAAAACGGATGTTCAAAGTGAGTTGAATTATCTACACGAACAGAACGAACATTTAATTTTAGGTAATTTAGGTAATGGTCAACAAGAAGTAAGAGGTAGTCGTGTATCTATGGATGCCATCCAACATAATACGTTAGATGCTAGGTTATATCATGACTTTTTAAGAGAAAAGAATAACCGTGAAAAAGGTTACGAAGAATTAAAAGACAAAATCAATCGTGTTGTTAACGTTGATGAATTCGGTGCAGATCCAACTGGTGTTAAAGATAGCACAAGCGCTTTCCACAAAGCGTTTGGAGATGGTAATGTACAAGTAACTATGTCAGCAGGTACTTACAAAATTTATGGACTTAAATTACCGAATAACACTCGTTTAATCGGTCAAGGTAAAGATATAACTACAATACGTATAGCTGATGATGCTAAAAATGATGTAATTGGTGTAACGAATGCAAACATGAGCGGAAACGCTAAAAATATATCAGTTGAAAGTTTTACACTAGACGGTAATAAATGGAGACAAAATAAAAGCCTTGGTCCTGCTGGTGGTTCATTATCAAGTGGAATAAGATTTGCTGGTGTTAAACACGGTTATTGTTATAATGTCAAAACTATAGATACTTTATTACATGGCATAGATGTCACTTATGCAAATGATGCTTATTATTATGGTGGTGATGGTTCAAGAGTTTCTGAATCACTAGAAAGCAAACATATCCATATTGATAATTGTGAAACAACTGGCCATGGTGACGATGGTATTACTACCCACCATAGTAGATACTTGCTAATTACAAACAATTATTCACATCATCCTACACCTGGTGGAAACAGAAACGGCATAGAAGTCGATGACGGCTCGCAATTTGTTTTCTTATCAGATAATAGGACTGAACATTGTTTTGGTGGATTAGAAATAAAAGCGCATGAACCAGCAAGCGCATCTAATGGTATTGTTGTTAATAACCATTTAGACATCGGTTCTACTCGTGCTTATAACATTAGACATATCGGACATCATAGAGCGACTGATACCAAAACTAAAACAGCTTTTAGTGTATCATTAAGTAACTGTATGTCACTTAACCCTAGATATAACGGTGTATACCCTAATACAACAGCAAGAGCAATGGTAATCAGCGCATACACAAATGTTTTAGTATCAAATTTCACTGCTATTGGTGATAGTGATTTTGCTAAAAAAGCAGATGGAACTAAAGACATGAATATGCCAGCAATTGCTGTACAATTTATGGCTCAAAACGTTGTTCTTAATGGTATAAATGTGACTGGGTTTAAAGATGCTGGTGCAGATATACGTTTCTTTGGTGGAACGAATAGAGGAGAGAATTATGTACTATCAAACTTCAATATCTATAACTCTTCTAATTCCATGGGAGTTGCATCAGGTGGTGCTGTTAATAGGCTTAAATTAAGTAACGGAAATATTTTAGGTAACGGTTCAGGTATCGGCGTTAGACTTACGAATAACACTGCAAGTATTCATGGTGTATCTGCAACCAGATATGATACAATTGCGCAAATAGCGGGTAAAAAGTATAATGTTGTCCCTACCGCCTCAAAAGGTGGATTCAGTGGTGGTGTGACTGGTGGTGCAGCTATTGCGCCACGTTCGGCGGCATTAGCGAGTACAGGCGGTTCATATGCACATAGCGATAGAAGTTGGATAGCTGGCGTAGGTGCTAATACTCAAGCTAGAGGTTCTAGAAGTTCAGTAATGAATTCTCTAGAATCAGAAACCTTACAAGGTAATTATTGTCAAACAATTGTAAATAGCCGAGGTGTTAAATCAAATGGTAATTACCAATTCTTATTAGGTTATGGTCAAGGTCGCGCTAAATACGAAAATACCACAATAGAGATGAACTCAGTTGGCGGTAATATTAAAGCTAAAGGTTCAATACAATCTGGTCAAAACTTCGGTGACTATGCCGAGTACTTCGAATCACAAAGTGGACAACCAATACCCAATGGTACGATTGTAGCTTTAGATGGACGTTATGTAAGAAAAGCGCAATTAGGAGATATTCCACTGGGTGTTATAAGCGCTACTGCTGGGGTTATTTTAGGTGACCAAATGTTTCATCACAAAGATAAGTTCTTAAAAGATGAATTTGGCGCAACACTTACTGAATTAGAACTAAAAGAATGGCAAGATGATGAAGGCAATTGGTATTCAGAAGAAGTTGAAGTACCTATTTCTAATCCAGATTATGTTGAATCAGAAGATGACTATATACCACGTTCACAACGTCCAGAGTGGAATGTGGTAGGTTTAATCGGACAAGTATTTGTTCGTTATCGTGGCGATCTTCAAGCTAACGATTACATCAAAGCTGATGCTGGTATTGGTTACAGAGATAACGTAAATGGTTATTACAGAGTTCAAGAAATCACAACGCCTTATGACCCTAAAAAAGGTTATGGCGTAGCTGTTTGTTTCATACACCCTATTACAAAAGGTGGTAATAAAAATGTCTAATATTGATAAAATTGCAAAAATAAATTTAGAAAATAAACCTTATGTGAAGCCGATATCTAATGTAGATATTGGCTTTTATAATTTGGATAATGGTACAGCAAAATTACAATTTGTTATAACTAGAGATGGATTTCCTATGCAAATGGGTCCAGTGAACGTAACAGGTTATCTATGGTTAAAATCAACTAATGGCTCTATGTCTGGCCAATTAAACTTAGAAATTATAGATGGATTGAATGGTGTTGTCGGTGTAACGATACCTAACTGGTTTTTAGTAGGTGCAACTAATACGACAGTAAGCGGACAGATCATCTTAGCAGTTAATGAGAACACAGATATAGCAACTTTAGGAGAATTTAGTTTTAAAGTAGCTGATACAATTCCAAACCAAATTAAAGGTGAAATCAAAGTACAATATTTTAGAATGTTTGATGACATGAAACAAGCGTTAGAAGATAGAGTACATGATTTTGAAACGAGATTTGATAATTTAGATGAACTAATCGTTAACGTTGAGTCAACTGTAGCGAATGGTATATCTCAAATTAAAACATCAGTTACTAACGCTGAAAAAAATGTAGGAGATATTAAAACACAAGCTAATTCAGAAATAAAAAATGCTTCTAATCAAGCTGTAACGGACGTCAATACTGCTAAAGATAGCGCTATTTCAACTATGAATAGTAAAGTAGATGAAAGCATAAATAAGGTATCTACAACTTCTACTGGTGCTATAGAACATGTTGATGGCAAAATATTAGAGTTCAATACACATATTGAAGAAAATAGTTTTGTTCAACCTACAGATTTAGATAATAAATTGAATGAGTTGCAGTGGCAGAAGTATAAACTAACTAATGACGATGGCACTTATCCGATGATTAACATTAATAATGATTTAGAATTATATCATAATTTGAATATAGGAAACTATTACACAACTAATACCCCTATTAGTGGAATAGGCGCTACTTCAACAGCAGGCTTTACAGAGGTTAGAGAACAAAGCCCTAAAACTGTGAAACATATGACATTTAGACCTTATAATTCTAGTCAAATATTCACCAAATATTTTTATAACACGTGGTCAGAATGGAAATTAATAAATATCCCCCAATCCGACACTGGTTGGATTCCATTCCAATTAATCAATGGTGCTTTGAGCAATACAGCTTATAAAGGTGTCGATGATAGAGGTTTTGATTGTGCATATAGAACTATCACAAATGGTACTGAAGTTATTAAAAAACTAAGAATCAACGGCACTAATTTAACACCTAATCAAGTTATCGCTCAACTTCCATCTAACTTTGCTAAAAATACTCAAGCCTTTCCTGTACGAGTTCCAAATTCATCGGCAGGCGGATATGTAGTTATAAGACCTAATGGACAAGTTAATTTTTATGTTCCCTATGATACTAGCAAATGGAATGAAACAGGTTATGCATACGGTGAATGTACTTGGCACGATTAAAGGAGGAAAAATAAATGAAAATAGTTTATTTATTAGATGGAACACCTTTCATAGCAGAAGTTAATGAAGAAGGTGAATATGTATACCCTAATGATGAGTGGACGGAAGTTCCACCACCTGAAGGGATATACCAACCATTCTATTACGATGGTAATGAATGGATAGGGACAGGCAAAGAAGAATGGGAATTCAATAACATTAATGATCCAACTCCAAACGAATTAAAATTAATGGTTTCAAATTTACAAAAACAACTTGTGATGTCTAATTTAAATATGTCTAAGATATCGCAAGTGAATATGACACAGACGAACGATATTAAAGAATTAAAAGAACAATTAGCAAATGTTGTATTAGAACTTACTAAACTTAAAAATGGGAGTGTTGAATAATGTGGCCAACTTATAAAGATATAGAATATTTTTACAAAGCATTTTGTTATACAGATGAGGATATAGCAGACTTTACTTCATGGGGTGTATTAACACCAGAAGAATATGAACGTATGACAGGCAAACCTTATACACAAGGCACTGATTAATTTCAGTGTCTTTTTTATATAAATAAATTACAGAAAGTGGGTGTTGTATGAATAAGTTGTCTTTACCAGAAATGATTTCAAGCACCTTATTGTTTGGTTTAGGTGTATTTAGCTTATGGCGTGGTTTATTTTTTGCAATTCGACAAGAAACTGTATTAAATGATTCTGATTTTTACAAAGCTTTACATCAAGTTATGCCTATCTGGGTTTGGGGGATATTGATGGCTATTTCGAGTTTATTTTTGATCTATTCAAGTTGGTTGATACCTAAACGGAATCAACTTTTTCATTGGACTTTACTGATAGGTGGCACTATGTGTTCGTTTATGTATCTACTCATGACCAGTGCGAGCTTATTTAACGCTATTAATTGGCTAACACCTATGCAATTTGCGACACTAAGTGCTATTTGTGGCGTTGTAGCGTTTTTCGGAGGTGCAGAGATTTATGCCAGACGAAAATAGATATGTATTAAAAGCTGACCATATAGCTGATATAAGCAAGCTAACGGGTCGCATTAAAGATGTTGACAGTAAACACATGCAACTACATAGTGATTTGAAACTCACTATAAATACCTTATCAATTAGTACGCAAGCCTTAACTGAAACAAGTAAGAAGACAAATAACATTTTAGAATCTATTGATGAAAAAATGGATGGATATAATGATCGTGCAAAAGATGTTGAGTATGATGTAAAAACTATTAAAGACCGTGTAGACGAGATTGAACATTCAGTGTCAGAACGTAAGAAAGGAAATGTGCAATTGTGGGTAGCAATTATCGGTGCGTTAGGCACTGTTATAGTTGGTGCTTTAGGGTTTGCGCAAATATTTTTCTAAGGAGTGATTAAATGGCTCTACCTTCAAGTGGCAAACCTACAGCTAATGATGTAAAAGAGTGGGCTATAAGCAGAATCGGTAAAAGGCTTGATGTCGATGGGTACTATGGTGCTTAATTAATGGGTTCCATATAAAAAAATAATGTGAATTGCTGGAACACCCTTAGAGCCTTTATAACTACAACGTAACTGGTAACGGTAAGCGTGATAGTTTGAAAATATAAAGGATTGGGCAATCAGCAGCCGAGCGTCTATGGTAAAAGTAGATGAAGGTTCAACGACTATGTACTATCAATTGATAGGCAGTGCATTAAATATTCATTTATGCTATAATATCTATGACGATAGTTAAGGGGGCTACACATGGACATTATAGGTAAGCAGTTCAATTATTTAAAAATTTTAGAATACAGTGGTAAGGATAAGCATAAAAAGAAATTATATAATTGTTTGTGTACTAGATGTGGTAACGAAAAAGTTATGATAGGAACTGTAGTTAAAAACGGTTATTCAAAGAGTTGCGGTTGTTTGTCTCGTGATATTGCAAAAAACAGAAGTACTTCTCATGGCATGTCTAAAACCCTTATATATTCTAAGTGGAAAGGTATGAAAAAAAGATGTTATCTAAAAACATATCAACACTATAATTCATATGGTGGTAGAGGTATCGTGATGTGTGATGAATGGAAAAATGACTTTTCAGCATTTTATAATGATATGGGAGATATACCATTTGAAGGTGCTGAACTGGACAGAATTGACAATGACAAAGGTTATTATAAAGAAAATTGTCGATGGGTTAGCCACAAAGAGAATACAAATAACCGTAGAACATACAGTAATAAAACAGGATATACAGGAGTTACTTACAAACCACGTTTGAATAAATACCAAGCACAGTTTTATAAAGACAAACAATTTTATTATTTAGGTGTTTTCGATACAGCTGAACAGGCTTATGCTGCTTACTTAAAAGCTAAAAATGAATATTAAGATATAGTCTAGTCTTACGTGAAAGCGTAAGGCTCTTTTTATAGAGCGATTTAACGTTATACAAGCATGATAAGAAATTATCATAGGGAAAGGCGTTAAGTTAAATACAAACGCAATGTTGGGACTTACCAAACTACTTATTAAGGCGATACTGGGGTTTTACTACGTCTGGTAACGCTAAAGATATGGCATGGTACAAGTATCCTAGTGGATTTAAAGTATTAAAAAACACACCTTCATTTGTCCCTAAACCTGGGGACTTTGCTGTGTGGCAACCTGGATATGGAATTGGATACGCAGGACATACTGCAATCGTAATTGGACCATCAACGACAAATTATTTTTATAGTGTAGACCAAAACTGGAGAAACGCAAATGTATATAACGGTAGTCCTGGTTCAAAAGAAAAACATTCTTACAATGCAGTGTCTCACTTTATAAGACCTCCATATAAAGAAGAACCTAAACCAGCACCAGACCCAGAAAAGCCAAAACCTGTTGAGCCAGACCCTACACCTAATAAACCAATAGAAGATAATAAACCTAGTTACACAATCAAAGAACGTACTGAAATTGAATATACTACCAAATATGAAGACGATAGCTTTATCGAAAGAATATTCCATAACATTGTTAAAGATGGCATACCTAAAAAAGGTAAATACAAAGGTATATTGATTAAAAATGGTAACACGATGAGATCAGTTAGAAATATATACAACGATAGAGATAAATATAATGACAAATTAGAATATCCACATTTTTATGTAGATACAAATCATATGTGGTCACCAAGAAATGAAATATTTATCGTACCTAGTCACCCTGATTATTTGGTAATAGAAATAGTTGAAGATTTATATAAAAATAATGACAGTTTTTTGAGGAACCAAGCGATAGGACTTATTGTTGCTTATGAACGCGCTAAAATATTAGGTATTCCATTTGATGCCAAACATATTAAAGCAGACAAACGAGTTTGGCGTTCTATGAAGCAATTAGTTGAATGGGATATGAATGTGAAAGGTTTTCCAAGTAGTGATAAGTATGACGAATTAGTTAAAAAATTTGTTGATATGTATGGAGAAGTAGATAAGATATTGGACGAAGTACCAAAGGATAAAGTAGAAAGAACTAAAGTCAAAATCATTAATACCAACAAAAATAAAGATAACCAACCTATTAATGATGACGAAGATAACACTTCAAACAAACCTTCCACTTCTAAGCCATCTAATGCTACTAAAGTTACAACTGAACGAAGTAAATATACAAAAGCACAAGCATTAAATAAACAAATGTCAGTTAGACCACAAGTTAGCAATGGTGTAGCTTGGTATAACGCTTCTGAAACTCAGACTAGAAATGCCATGAATGTCAATACTATCTGGAATAGTAAGACTCAAGTCTATCAAATGCTAGATTTAGGTAAATATCAAGGTATACCTGTATCGAAACTTAATACATTGTTAAGTGGTAAGGGTACTTTATCAGGTCAAGGTAAAGCGTTTGCTGAAGCTGGTAAAAGATATCGAGTTAACGAAATATATTTGATTGCCCATGCAATATTAGAGACAGGAAATGGTCGTTCTTATTTTGCTAGTGGTAATAGTGGTTATTATAATATGTACGGAATTGGAGCTTATGACAGTAACCCAAATTACGCAATAACTTTTGCTAAAAATCAAGGATGGAATACTGCTGCTAAAGCTATAATTGGCGGCGCTAGGTTCATTAGAAAAGATTATATAGACTTAAGTCAAAACACGCTTTATCGTATGCGTTGGAATCCTAAGAAACCAGCAACACATCAATATGCAACTGATATCAGATGGTGTCAGCATCAAGCTACAACTATCAAACAGTATTACACAAAAATTGGACTTAAAGGACAATATTTCATTAGAGATAAATATAAAGACTCATAAGGAGGAAGTATAAATGAAAATCAATTGGAAAGTACGTATTAAACAAAAATCATTTTGGGTAGCCATTGTATCGGCTATCCTTTTGTTTGCTCAACAAGTGTCTGGGGCGTTTGATTATGACATCACAGTGTATACTGACCAAATCACTAATATCGTTAACAGTGTGTTAGGTGTGTTGGTGTTACTAGGTGTGGTGCAAGACTTCACAACTGCCGGCATATCAGATAGCGAGCAAGCGAGACAGTATAACGAACCAAAATAAGTCGGCTAATTAGTCGGCTTTTTTAATATAATAAAAGGAGTGTTATTAATAATGAAAAAAAATGACGGTGTTAAATGGGCAGTTACTAATATAGGTAATAGGCTTACAGATGGTCAACCATATGGTGCACAATGTGCGACTTTTATAATTGAGTTTACTAAAAAATATTGGGACGTACACCCTAAAGGCAACGCAAAAGACTTCATTAATTTTAAATGGCCGAAAGGTTTCCAAGTGATTAAAGGTAAAAATCAAATACCACAACCAGGAGATATTTTTGTGTTTGGTGGAACGTACGGACATACAGGTGTTGTTACTGAGGCAAATGCTAAGTATTTTAATAGTATTGACCAGAACTGGTATAACGAAAGCTTAACAAAAGGTAGTCCGGCAGCATTTGTAGAAGACCATGAATATACAGACTTTTTAGGTGTTATCAGACCACCATATGAAGATGCTGAAAAAGGTGCAGTTAAGAAAGCGACTAAAATAGAAACAATTAATAAAACGATCAACTATAAAATGGCTAATCGTTCAGGCGATTTAAAGGGTGTAGTCATTCATAATACGGCAGGTAGTGCTACAGCTAAGCAAGATTATAATAATCTCCAAAGCACTTCAATTGCTCGTTATGAAGCAGGCATTGCGCATTACTATATTGATAGAAACACAGTTTGGCGTGCGATTGATACATTCAGTGTTGCATGGCATACTGCTAATCAAGACGGTAACAATAGTTATATTGGCTATGAAGTGAATGAGTCATTAAATGCTAGTGACAAGAATTTCTTAGCAAACGAACAAGCAACGTTTAAAAAAGCAGCTGCTGATTTACTATATTACGGTTTACCTGTTAATCGTTCTACAGTTAGATTACATTGTGAATTTGTACCAACTGCATGTCCACATAGAAGTATGACAATTCATACAGGTTGGAATCCAGTTACAAAAGGTGCTGCACCATCTAATATTGTTAATCAGTTAAAGGATTATTTCATTAAGGAAATTACAAAGTATTACAACGATCCATCATTACCTGCAGGTAGTCCATCAACTGATGCAGTTGTGAAAGCTACAAAACCATCAACTGTTAAACCAAATCAAGCTAAAACAAATACAGTTGTTTCTAAAAATGTTGGAAATGGTTGGAAGAAAAACAAATACGATATTCTTTGGAAAAAAGAAAAAGGTACATTTACTTGCAAAGCTAAAGATGGAATCGTTACAAGATATAAAGGACCAAGTATTCATAATCCTATTGCTGGTGGATTAGAATATAATCAATCTGTTAACTACAATGAAATACAAGACTATGAAGGTTATATCTGGATTAGTTGGGAAGTATACAGTGGTGCAACTGTTTATATGCCAATTGGTAAGTCAAACGGTAAAGGTCAACGAGTAGGTAATGCATGGGGTACATTTAAATAATAAGTTATGATAAAATAAAATCATAGAGTAATTACTTGGTTACTCTCTCAAATTTCATAGACATCAAAATACCCTATCTAGCAGGAAACTAGGTAGGGTTATTTTTTTATGCTTATTTATTCATGTAGCAAAAAGATTAACTTAATGGTGTTGAAATTGAGATGAATCCTGCAATGTCATTATATATAACGTGTGAATCAGCAATGGAAATGGAACATTTATATTCTAAACTTAAATCTGGTGGCGCGATTCTCATGCCGAAAACAGAATTACCGCCAACATTTAGAGAGTTTGCATGGGTTCAAGATAAATTTGGCGTGAATTTCCAACTTGCTTTACCTGAACAACAGTAATAAATGCAATATATAAAAGAAAAAACTTTCATAACTGATAAGCCTTTGAAACTGATTTCTGGCCAAACAAGTTATGAAAGTTTTTGTTATTTTTTAAGTAATTTTTTAATGTCGTCATAATCAGTCGTTACATAAAGTGTTGTTTGACTGTCGTAAGTGACAAATCCTGGTTTAGCACCACTCGGTTTATGGACATTCTTTATAGCAGTGTAGTCAACAGGAATTTGACCTGATTGACTTGCTTTAGAATAATACCCGGCAATCATTGCCGCTTCTTCGATTGTTTTTTGCGTCGGTTCATCTTCTTGTATGACAACATGTGAACCTGGAATATCTTTCGTATGGAACCACAATTGATTTTTTCTTGCGACACGATGTGTTAAGTAATCGTTTTGTTTATTATTTTTACCTAATAAAATCGTTTGACCATCTGTAGAAATAAATGTCGTTAACGTAATTTTGTTAGAATTTTTCTTTTTCTTATTTTTACGTTTCTTCACAAAACCTTGATCTTCTAATTCTTCTCTAATGTCATCAATATCATCAACAGAAATATGGGCAAGTTGTTGTTCTAATGATTCGAAATATAAGATATTAGATTGTGTCAATTTGATTTGCTTATCTAATTCTATTTCACGTGTCTTAAGTCTGTTATATTGTTTGTAATAATATTGTGCATTCATTGAAGGTGATTTTGTTGGATTTAAAGGTATCGTAATAGGCTCATTGTTATAATAATTAATAGTTTCTAACGATTTGTCACCTTGTTTAATTTGATACATATTTGCCGTTATTAATTCTCCAAATAATTGTTGCTCATCTTTGTTACGAGCCGCTTCTCGCTCATTAATTAATTTCTCTAGTTTATGGCGATTTTTTTGAAGATGTTGGTCAACAATCTTAACTAAATCTAATGCACGTTGTTTAACACGCTCTCTTTCACCACGTGATTCATAAAATCTATCTAAACATTCATGTAAACTATTAAAGGACATATAGTCATTCCCATATGAATGTAACGGCATAAAATAGAAAATTTCTTTTCCAGTCGAATCATCACTATAAATAACAGGTTTAGGTGATTGTTGTACTTCGTCCATCACTTCATTAAAAGCTTCTACTAATGTTTCTTGATTCATAAATGGTCGTCTAGATGTAATTTCTTTCGTTATAAGTGGACTAAAACCTTCAAATTGTTGAAGGAGCTGTCGGTCAATTTTACCCGAATTAAAATCAATATATTTATTGATATCATCCACTTCGAATGGATTTAATTTCTTAACAGTAGGTGGATATTCATATTTGAAACCTGGCATAATTGTACGAGCGGTATTGGTATTAGGTGTATGATGTTTAAAGCCGTCGATAATTTTACGGTCTCCATCAATTAAAATGATATTACTATGTCTACCCATAATTTCTAATACAATTGTTCGTTTTCTTAAATCACCAATTTCATCTCGAGAATGAACATCGATTTCTACTAATCTGTCATTACCAATTTGTGTAATACTTTGAATAATACCGCCATCTAAATGTTTACGTAGTACTCTAAGAAACATAGGTGGATCGAAAGGATTATCAAATTTTTCAGCAGTTAAGTGAAAACGACTGAAATTTGCATGTGTTGACAATAGTAATTGTTTATTTTTTCGTTCACTTCGAATTGTTAATATAATTGTGTCATTACTCGGTTCAGTAATTTTATGAATTCGCCCAGTTACGAGCGATTGTATATCTTCAACGATTTTTCTAGTAAATAAGCCATCAAAAGCCATTTGCATTCACACCTTTATCAAAAGTCAATTTATTGTAACATGTAAGGGATTAAATGAGTATAATTCTGTTTAATCTTTAAACGTCTCTAGCCATATAGAATTGAAATATGGTAAGATATAAAAAAACAAAATGATAATAAATCGTTAGTATTCATTAGGAAAGGTCGTTTGACATGAACATAGAAAAAGGGTTACTGATAGTGCTCTCTGGCCCATCTGGAGTTGGTAAAGGAACAGTACGTAAATCAATATTTGATGATCCGAGTACGGATTTTAAATATTCTATCTCTATGACTACTCGAAACATGCGTGAAGGAGAAACGGATGGCGTAGATTATTTTTTTAAATCAAGAGAAGAATTTGAAGCTTTAATTGCTGATGACCAATTTATAGAGTATGCTGAGTATGTTGGTAATTACTATGGTACGCCAGTACAATACGTAAGAGATACGATGGATAACGGTTATGATGTATTTTTAGAAATTGAAGTAGAAGGTGCTAAACAGGTTAGAAAGAAATTTCCTGAAGCATTATTTATTTTCTTAGCACCACCGAGTCTTGAGCATTTAAAAGAAAGACTTGTCGGTCGTGGAACTGAATCAGATGAAATCATACAGAACCGTATTCTTGAAGCACGTAAAGAAGTTGAAATGATGAACCTTTACGATTATGTTGTTGTAAACGATGAAGTTGAATTAGCGAAAGAGCGTATTCAAGCCATCGTAGAAGCTGAACACTTAAAAAGAGAACGCGTTGAAGCACGTTACAGAAAAATGATATTGGAGGCAAAAAAATAATGTTATACCCACCACAAAACGAATTAAAAGACAGCATCAATTCTAAATATTTAGTTGTAACAACTGCAGCTAAGAGAGCACGTGAACTACAAGAAAACCCTGACAGTTTATTATTAGATGAATATCGTTCACTAAAAAATGTAGGTCAAGCACTAGAAGAAATAGCAGCACATAAAGTATATGCTAAATTAGAAGACTAATCATTTGAATTAACGAAAGACCTTTTATGTTTGGACGACCAATCCATACATGAAAGGTCTTTTTATTGAATATGTATATTGGAATTTAGATTCATGACAGTCTTTTTTAAAGAATGTATAATAAGTATAAAGTTTAAGAATCGAATTAATCGGAGGACTACACAAATGAAGAATATACTTCTAGCTGTAACTGGGGGAATAGCTGCCTATAAAGCTATAGATTTAACGAGCAAATTAACACAAAGCGGCTATCAAGTGCGCGTCATGTTAACTGAACATGCGAAACAATTTGTGACACCATTGGCATTTCAAGCTATAAGTCGCAATCACGTTTATACAGATACTTTTGACGAAAAAGATGTCAGTGAAATTCAACATATTACGTTAGCTGACTGGGCTGATGCAGTCATCGTTGCGCCTGCAACAGCTAATACAATTAGTAAATTAGCAAATGGCTTAGCAGATAACATGGTGACTTCAACATTACTCGCTACGACTGCACCTGTTTTTATCGCACCAGCAATGAATGTTCATATGCTTGAACATCCTTCTACCGTTGAAAATATGTCTCGTTTAAGAAATTATGGTTATAAATTCATTGCGCCTGGGGAAGGTTATTTAGCTTGTGGTTATGTTGCAAGAGGTAGAATGGAAGAACCGATTACCATTTTGACAATTATTGATGATTATTTTAAAGAACAAGCACAACCACAAACTTTTGCTTTAAAAGGTAAAAACGTACTTGTAACTGCTGGACCAACAGTTGAAAAAGTAGATGCTGTACGCTATTTTACAAATCGTTCAAGTGGAAAAATGGGTTATGCATTAGCTGAGGCTGCAAGAGATTTAGGGGCGAACGTTACGTTAGTAAGTGGAGAGACAAATTTAACGCAACCTGTTGGCGTAGAATTTGTTCAAGTAACAAGTGCTGAAGATATGTTCCAAGCTGTTAAATCACGTATGAATGATATGGACATGATTATTAAAGCAGCAGCAGTCGCTGATTATACACCAGTTGAAACTTCTGAACATAAAATGAAAAAGAAAGATGGCGACTTACAGCTAACATTTAAAAGAACGACAGACATCCTTAAATATTTAGGGGAACATAAAGATAAGCAATATTTAGTTGGATTTGCGGCTGAAACGGATAATGTTGAAGAATATGCGATGGGTAAATTGAAAAAGAAAAATGCAGATGTCATCGTTGCCAATCACGTCGCGAATGAGGCAATTGGCTTTAGATCTTCAGATAATGAAGTAGATATGTATTTTGCAAATGGAGATAAAGTACCAATTGCTAAAGCTTCTAAACAAAAAGTTGCCATTAAAATTTTAAATGAAATTACTAGTAGGTGGGAAGATTGATTGCAAATGTAGTCGTAGATATTCCAGCTAAAAATGTCGACAAAATATTTGATTATTTAATTCCGCAAGATATTGTAGATATCGTCAAAGTCGGTGTTAGAGTTGAAGTGCCTTTTGGTCCACGTAAAATTCAAGGATTTGTCATTGGCATAAGTGAAGAATTAACAAGTGACATTGATCAATCTAAATTAAAATCAATTATACGTGTTAAAGACTTTAAACCAGAGCTAACAGCGGAACTCATTGAATTGAGTGAATGGATGTCTAACTTTCACTTAGTAAAGCGTATCTCTGCTTTAGAAATTATGTTACCGAGTGCTGTCAAAGCTAAATATCAGAAAGTATATTGTGTTGCTGATCCAGAAGGGATTCCTGCACAATATTTAAATCATTTTAATAAAGAAGGTATTTTAACATTTGAACAAGCGCAACAACTTCAAATTGTTTCTATTTTAGAAGAATTTGTAGAAAATGATGCGATTATAAAAGATACAATCGTAGGTCAACAACTCACAAGAAAATATGTAACTTGCGTAAGAATCGTACCTACAAATCGATTAGATGAGATTTTAATGTCATTGAGTAAAAAAGAAAAACAACTTGATGTCATGAACTATTTAATTGAGCATAGACGAGAAGATGTCATGCTCAGAACATTAAAAGAAGAAGGCTTCTCAGAATCGAGTATCAATACACTTGTTAAAAATCAAATATTAGAAAAATACGATGGCATCATGAATAGAGATCCGTATGAGCATCGTATTTTTGAAAAAGAACATAATAAAGCGTTGACTGAAGCCCAACATGAAGCTTTTACACAGATTGATGAAGCGGTTCGTAATAATGAATCGAAGACGTTTCTTTTACACGGTGTGACGGGTTCAGGAAAAACAGAAGTATATTTACAAACTATTGAGAATGTACTCAAAAAAGGCGAACAGGCGATTATGCTTGTGCCTGAAATTGCATTAACACCGCAAATGGTTAACCGATTTAAAGCGCGCTTTGGTGATGAAGTAGCTGTATTACATTCCGGTTTATCTAAAGGTGAAAAATATGATGAATGGCAAAAAATAAGAGATGGTAAAGCAAGTGTTTCAGTCGGTGCGAGATCAAGTGTGTTTGCACCATTTGAAAAATTAGGTCTCATTATAATTGACGAAGAGCATGAAGCAACGTATAAGCAAGAAGATTATCCGAGATATCATGCAAGAGAAATCGCGATATGGAGAAGTGAATATCACAAATGCCCAGTCGTATTAGGATCAGCTACACCAAGTCTTGAAACATTTGCACGTGCAGAGAAAAATGTTTATCAATATTTAGGATTACCAGAACGTGTGAATCAACAGAAAATGCCTGAAATTGAACTAATTGATATGAGGGAAGAACTTCAAGAAGGTAATCGTTCGATGTTTTCTAATGACCTGACAAAAGCCATTCAAGATCGCATTGATAAAGGTGAACAAATTGTATTGTTCTTAAATAGAAGAGGACATTCATCATTTGTATTATGTCGAGATTGTGGGCACGTACCACAATGTCCAAATTGTGATATCTCGCTTACATATCATAAAACACATGATGATTTAAAATGTCATTATTGTGGATACAGTGAACCTATGCCTCAAAGATGTCCAAGTTGTGAAAGTGAACATATACGACAAATGGGTGTTGGCACGCAGAAAGTCGAAGAAATTATATACGACACATTCGACCGCGCTAAAGTCATTAGAATGGATGTCGATACGACTTCGAAAAAAGGTGCCCACGAAAAATTATTAACAGCTTTCGGAAATCAAGAAGCAAATATTCTGTTAGGGACACAAATGATTGCTAAAGGACTGGACTTTGAAAATATCACATTAGTAGGCGTACTTAATGCAGATACAATGTTAAACTTGCCAGATTTCAGATCAAGTGAAAAGACATTCCAATTACTGACTCAAGTTGCAGGTAGAGCAGGTCGACACGAGAAACAAGGTGAAGTCATGATTCAAACATATAACCCGGATCATTACGCTATCTTAGATGTCACAAGCAATGACTATATGTCCTTTTATCAAAAAGAAATGAAATTTAGACAGATTGGTAAGTACCCACCATATTACTATCTTGTGAATTTGACCATTAGTCATACAGATATTAAGAAAGTATTAAAAGCGTCCAAACATATACATGGTATATTGTTGCAACACGTCACAACACAATCCTTTGTATTAGGACCATCACCAAGTCCGTTATCACGAATTAATAATAAACATAGATTCCAAATATTAATTAAATTTAAGAACGAACCCGATTTATTAACAGCCTTACAATATTTAGATGATTATTATCACGAGCAGTATTTAAAAGATAAACTATCACTAGAGATAGACATTAACCCGCAAATGATGATGTAAATAGAACTTCTTGCTACTGTATGTCGAATGTGGAGATGTAATATGTTTATCAAAAGTAAGTAATTTTTGTTTTATATGGAGAGGCTTATACAATTTAAACAGAGACGTGCTTGTAATGGAATTTTTACTAAAAGAAAAAACAGCTTTTGTTACTGGTGCAACTGGTGGAATTGGTAAAAGTATCGTCAAAAAATTATTGGACAATGGAGCTAATGTAGTCTTAGCTGCAAGAAGCAAAGATAAATTAAATGACTTTGCAAAAACATTGTCATACGATGATAAATTATTATGTATTGAAGTAGATGTAACTTCGAAAACTGATATTGAAAATGCGGTAAAAAAAGCAGAAGACCATTTTGGAATGATAGATATATTTGTAAATAATGCTGGAAAAATGGGGTCTAGTCGTATTTTAGAAGGTAATGTTGAAGACTGGGAACAAATGATAGATATAAATATTAAAGGTGTATTGTATGGTATAAATGCAGTTTTACCTAAGATGAGAGAAGAAGGTAGAGGACATATCGTTAATATTGCATCTGATTCTGGATTTGAAGTAATAGAACGATTAACTGTATATTGTGCAACAAAATTTGCTGTAAGAGCAATATCAATAGGATTAGAAAAAG
Source organism: Mammaliicoccus sp. P-M58 (assembly GCF_022386165.1). Classification (NCBI taxonomy): domain Bacteria; kingdom Bacillati; phylum Bacillota; class Bacilli; order Caryophanales; family Staphylococcaceae; genus Mammaliicoccus; species Mammaliicoccus sp. P-M58. The sequence continues at coordinate 221,743 of NZ_JAJNJI010000004.1, read as the reverse complement.
AACTTTCTAATACGGGGGTAAAAGTAACCAATATTTCTCCAGGTATGGTAGAAACACCTTTAAGTTCCGAAAGTCCATTTGAAGAAGGAAGAAAAAAATTATCACCTGATGATATCGCAGAAGCTGTTGTATATGCTACAACGCAACCTAGTCATGTGAATGTAAATGAAATTTTAGTCAGACCAAGTTAACAACAGAAATGATAATCTAGTTATGTAAGAAACCCGTGAAATGTGAAGATTTCACGGGTTTCCTGTATGTCACTAGATGAAATTGTAGGTTGTTGCGTAAGTAAGGTGCCGTTAAAAGCAGTTTTAGCCAAAGATGCAAATAACGAGATGGTATCTCTTTATAATGTGTTAATAATCAAAAGTTAAAATAATACAACTCATTGGTATAATAAATTCAAGTTTCGTTCATACAATTCGATGAATTACTGTATTTACAATCATCTTTAAAAATGAGGAGTGATGTAATGACTATACATAACGATAAAGAAATAAAAAAATTCAATGACACTGATATAAATGATGAACAAGCTGAACAGATTTTTATTAAAGAAATGAATAAAAAAGCAATACAATTAGGATGCCACGATACAAAAATATTTAATTCGACTGGTCTAACTGCTGTTGGTCAATTATCTACAGCATATGATTTTAATATTTTTACTTTACAAGCGAGTGCATATCAAGAAATAGCAAATGTTTGGGGGCAAAAATCATACAATCTTCATGTATTAGGACAAAATACTAGAAGTTTGATAGTAGAAACTACAGTAGCAAGTCCATCTATTGATAATTATTACAAAATTTTGGGTGGTAAAACGGGAACAGTTGGTTTTATAAAAAATTTAACAGCGATTATATATACAAATAATGAAATATTTGTTGCTACTATTATGAGAGGTAGTTCGGATCGATTTAATGATTTGAAAATAGCAATTGATGAAGCTATTAAGAAAGATAGTAACGAAAATTATGATGTTACAAAAATAGGAGATGCCAATTCTTCGTTTTCAATTATCAAATATCCAAAAGTAAATCCAGTATTGTTAACAAATTTTAGACCAGAAATCTTATTGTCGAAAAATGAGACAGTTAAGCAAAATCCTGCAAGTATGATGAAAGTTGTAACAGCAATCGTTATGTTAGAAAACATGGAAAACATCAACAATACATTAACTTTAAAAGAAAGTGATTTTGTTGGAGGATCTGGTGTGAAATTGAAAGTCGGTGACAAAATAACAATGAGAGATGCTTTACATACAATGTTATTATCATCATCTAACGATACTGCAAAAGCAGTTGCAAGAACAATTGGACATACAATTAATTATAATAGAATGAAAAATATATTCTCTTAAGTAGATGATCACATGAAGTAACAATGGTATCACCTGGAATTTGATTTGGTATTAAATATTGATGATCTAGTAATGTAAGAAACCCGGGAAATGTGAAGATTTCACGGGTTTTTCATATGAAGAGAGCAAATACTAGTTCTCTTTTCTAATTTTGCTTATATGAATATCTCTTGAAATTGCAATCAAAGGGCGAATGAGCATTTGGAAACTACCGATTACAAATAGAACAGTTCCTGCAAAAGTAGTTGACTCATTAAAAAATAGAAAACTACCCGTTATAAATATCATCGCAAGAATGATATCGTTTATTTGGTATAGAAATTTATAAAAAGTAACAACTTTAACATCAATATTGAATATGGTGAATTCCAATTCATTTTTATTTTTGTGTGCATAATCTTCACCTCAAGTTGATAATATCAATAAATAGATTAAATTCAAGAGATTGATGTATGTGGGGGGAATTTTGTTTTATAAGCCGCCCATTATGAACAAGTTTAGCCAGAAGTGTTCACAAAGCCTGCGTTATGAACAAGTTTGACGAGAAGTGTTCACAAGGCCATCGTTATGAATAAGTTTAACCAGAAGTGTTCACAAGACCTCCATTATGAACAAGTTTAGCCAGAAGTGTTCACAAGGCGCCCGTTATGAACAAGTTTGACGAGAAGTGTTCACAAGGCGCCCGTTATGAACAAGTTTGGCGAGAAGTGTTCACAAGACCTCCGTTATGAACAAGTTTAGCCAGAAGTGTTCACAAAGCCTGCGTTATGAACAAGTTTGACGAGAAGTGTTCACAAGGCCATCGTTATGAATAAGTTTGACGAGAAGTGTTCACAAGACCTCCATTATGAACAAGTTTGGCAAGAAGTGTTCATAAGCCCGCGTTATAAATAGAATTTTTTATTACGAAGTTTCTCAGACTTAAAATGATTATTACAAACTCTTTTTATAGTGTGTGACCTAACCGGATAACACCACTGGATGGCTTCTTCAAATGTAAAGCCGTCTCTTTTTAAATAATAGAGTTCTTTCAAATTGTACAGAATGATTTCTTCGGATTTAATTTTAGAGTGACAATACGTGCAGTAATAGTAGATTTTACTTTCTACTATATTGATAGTGTGCATTTTTCTGCAACTCGGGCATTTTATACCTGCTAAACTGAGATCGAAGTATGGTGTGATTTCTTTTTGATAATAAGTGGAGTGAATTTTCTTGTGTTGTAATAAAAAGTTTAATAGTGCGGGGTTAAAGTTTGATGAAGGAGATTGTAAAATTTCTTTGATTTGATTCAATTGATTGAAGTAGATGATATTCTGATTATGTGGCCAGTTTCCAACGGGTATAAAATGAGGATTCGTAAAAATGATATAAGACTGAATATCTGTATGTATACCATTTTGATACAGTAATTTTTCTAATTCGGATTTCATAAATTTGGTTTGTTTAATGGGGGATTTCGTAGTTAATCCGTAACTACTTTTTAAGTAATCTTGTTCGAAATGCCACTCGTCTCTATAATGTTTAATTTCAAATAAGAAAAGTGTATTATCTGTTGCGACTACATAATCAATTTGGATATGATGTTGATCGCCGAATTCGAAGTCGTAAATATAGCTGATGTTAGGTATCGTGTTTAAAAACGATTTGAAATAGCGTTCTCCTTCTTTACCGTTGTAACAAGTTAGAAGATTATTCCTCTCTTCTTTCGATAAAATCTTCCGTGATTCAAGTGCGAGTAAATATTGATAGTAATCGGATGCGTTCATAAAGGACTCCTTTCTGTTATTTATTAGTAATTCAATTTTACTTCGATTACTCAAAAATTTCTATCAAATCAATGTAAGCGACTGTAGATTAATTTTCTCTGTCGCTTTTTATATTGATTTACGTTATAATTATACGATGAGTTTTTAAAAAGGAGCGATAAATATGGCTGTAAAACCACTTGTTACGGTACCAAATCCAATGTTAAATAGAGAAGTTAAAGATGTTGTGACTTTTGATGAGTCTATAAAAGCATTAATTGCTGATTTAGAGGATACAATGTTTGAAAATGATGGGGTGGGTATAGCTGCACCTCAAATTGGCGTTGATCTTAAAGTTGCGATTGTTGATATGGAGCAAGAAGGTATTTTGCAGCTGATCAATCCAACGATTGTTTCTCAATCTGAAGAAACTGAAGCTGATGTAGAAGGTTGTCTCAGTGTACCAGGTGTCTTTGGAGAAGTGAACAGAAGTAAGATGATTGTTGTGAAAAGTAATGATTTAAATGGTAATGAAGTTGAACTAACAGCTTATGATGATATTGCACGCATTATTTTACATGAAGTGGATCATTTATATGGTGAGTTATTCACGGATAAGATGACTAGAGAAATTAGCGAAGAAGAACTAGAGGAGATGTATAAGGATGAGTAAAATTGTATTTATGGGTACACCAGATTTTTCTACAGGCATTCTGGAAATGCTAATCGAAGAACATGAAGTGATTGCAGTTGTTACTCAACCTGATCGTCCAGTAGGTAGAAAAAAAGTACTGACACCACCTCCAGTTAAAAAAGTAGCAGTCAAACACAATATTCCAGTATATCAACCAGAAAAATTAAATCATTCACCAGAATTAGAAGAAATTATTAATTTACAACCTGATTTAATCGTAACTGCAGCATTTGGACAGCTATTACCAAAATCATTGTTAGATGCGCCAAAATATAAAGCAGTCAATGTACATGCTTCATTGCTACCTAAATATCGCGGTGGTGCTCCGATTCATTATGCAGTTATGAATGGTGAGAAGAAGACTGGCGTAACAATTATGTATATGGCAGAAAAATTAGATGCAGGTAATATTATTAGCCAAGATGAAATCGACATTAAAGAGAACGACACAGTAGGAGATGTTCATGATCAACTAGCAGTACTCGGTACAGCATTATTGAAACGAACTTTACCTACTATTTTTAATGGAACAAATGATAGCATTCCTCAAGATGAATCTCTAGTAAGTTTCGCTTCTAATATTTCAAGAGAAGATGAAAGAATTGATTGGACACAAGATGCTGAATCAATTCATAACCATATTAGAGGGCTATCACCTTGGCCAGTTGCTTATACAACGATGAATGATAAAAATATGAAATTGTGGCGCAGTGAAATTGTAAGAAATGTTAAAGGTAATCCAGGAGAAATTGTTGAAACAACTAAATCAGCTATTATAGTAGCAACAGGTAGTGAAGATGGTGTTGCTTTAACTGAAATACAATTAGCAGGTAAAAAACGTGTGCAAACACGAGATTATTTAAGCGGATTACAATCAAAAATTGATGGGACTAAATTAATATGATGAAAAACAATGTAAGAAACGTTGCATTAACGATTCTAGATGATGTACTGACAGGTGAAGCATATAGTAATCTACAACTTAATGAAGCGATAAAAAACGAAGCCGTATCTAAAAAAGATGTTGGATTATTAACGGAACTTGTATATGGTACTTTACAAAGAAAAATCACTTTAGAATATTTAATTGAGCCTTTTATTAAGACGAAGTTAAAAGGTTGGATGAAACGTCTATTAATCATGAGTGCATATCAATATGTATATTTAGATAAAGTTCCAAATCACGCGATTATCAATGAAGCTGTTAATATTGCTAAAGTACGCGGTGATTTACACAATAGTAAAGCAATCAATGCGATTCTTAGAAATTTCATGTCTACACCATTAAGAACATTAGATGAAATCAAACATGATGATAAGAAACTTTCAATTGAAGGTAGTGTACCTTTATGGTTAACAAAACATTGGATTACACATTTTGGATATGAAAAGACGAGAGAAATGTGTTTACTCAGTTTAACACCGCCAGATACAACAGTAAGAGTGAATACAACACGCATATCTGTTGAAGATGCAGTTGAAAGATTACAAAGTAATGGTTATACTGTCGAAATAGATAAAGACATAGAAAGATGTTTACATGTTAAAGGTGAAGCTATTGTAAATGATAGATTATTTAAAGATGGTTTATTATCTGTACAAGATAAGAGTTCAATGTTTGTAGCAGAAATTTTGAATCCGAAACCGAATAGTACAGTGTTAGATACATGTAGTGCACCAGGTGGTAAGACTTGTCATATCGCTGAAATCATGAATCAAACTGGTCATGTTGATGCATTTGACATTTACCCACATAAAATAGATTTAATTGATTTTAATATCAAAAAATTAAGACTTAAAAATGTAACAGCAGCTGTACATGATGCCACTCAGCCTTTTGATCAAACATATGACTACATCCTTGTAGATGCACCGTGTAGTGGATTTGGTGTCATGAGAAGAAAGCCTGAAATTAAGTATGACAAGACGTCAAAGGATGTTGAATCATTATGGCACTTACAATTAGAAATCCTTGAAAATGCGAGTAAATCTCTCGCACCTAATGGAGAACTTGTGTACTCAACTTGTACAATCGAACAAATGGAAAATGAAAATGTTGTTTATTCATTCTTAAAAGCAAATCCAGAATTTGAATTCGCGCCATTTATAGATCCAAGAACAAATCAAGAAACTAAAACATTACAGCTACTACCTCAAGATTATAATTCAGATGGTTTCTTTATTACTAAAATTAAGAGAAAGGAAAGTTAATATGCCAGCGATACAGAAAAAACGCAATAAATTTATGCCAAACTTCGAAAGACCTTCAATATATTCATTACAATTAGGAGAATTAGAAGATTGGTTGATCGATCAATCAGAACCAAAGTTTAGAGCTAAACAAATTTTTGATTGGTTATATGTTAAAAGAGTAGACGCTTTTAGCGAAATGACAAATCTTTCAAAAGAATTGAGAGAAAAACTTGTACAATCATTTGAAATTACAACGTTAGAAGTAGCTGTTAAACAAGAAAGTAAAGATGGAACAATCAAGTTTCTTTTTGAATTACAAGATGGATACACGATTGAAACAGTATTAATGAGACATGAATATGGGAATTCAGTTTGTGTGACAACTCAAGTAGGTTGTCGTATAGGTTGTACGTTCTGTGCCTCATCAATCGGTGGTTTGAAACGTAACCTTGAAGCGGGTGAAATTGTTGCACAAGTATTAACAGTTCAAAAAGCTTTAGATGCTACGGATGAGCGTGTCAGTCAAGTCGTTATTATGGGTATTGGTGAACCATTTGAGAACTATGATGAAATGATGGGATTCTTAAAAATCATTAATCATGATAAAGGTTTAAACATCGGTGCACGTCATATTACAGTTTCTACATCAGGTATCATCCCTAAAATTTACGATTTTGCTGATGAATCCCTACAAATAAACTTTGCATTAAGTTTACATGCAGCTGATAATGAAACACGTTCAAGATTGATGCCTATAAACAGAGCTTATGATTTAGATAAATTAATGGAAGCTATTGAATACTATGTCAATAAAACGAATAGAAGAATCACATTTGAATATGGTTTATTCGGAGGCGTGAATGACCAAGTTCATCATGCAAAAGCATTGGCAAAATTAATTAAACATTTAAACTGTCACGTGAACTTAATTCCAGTTAACCACGTACCAGAACGTGATTATGTAAAAACATCAAAAGAAGATATCTTTAAATTTGAAAAAGAATTAAAAAGAAACGGGATAAATGCTACAATAAGACGTAATCAAGGTGCAGATATTGATGCTGCATGTGGACAACTAAGAGCAAAAGAGCGAAAAGAAGAAACGAGGTAACAAATCATGGAAGCACGGTTTTTTACAGATGTCGGTCAATTTCGAGAACAAAATGAAGATGCAGGTGGTATCTATACAAATCAAACAGGTCAAGTTTTATTAGTGATTTGTGATGGTATGGGTGGACATGCTGCTGGTGAAGTTGCAAGTCAATTTGTGAATGATTCACTTAAAGATAGATTCGAAGATGAAAATTATATTGAATATGATCATGCTGAAGATTGGTTGCAATCTAACTTAGCTGATATAAACAGACAATTATATAACGAGTCTATGAACAATGAGATGTATAGAGGCATGGGTACAACTTGTGTTTGTGCTCTAGTCTATGAAAAAGATATCGTTGTAGCTAATATAGGTGATTCACGTGCTTATTTGATGAACAGTCGTGAAATGATGCAATTAACAAATGATCATACATTTGTTAATCATCTTGTTACGATTGGAGAAATTACGAAAGAGGAGGCTTTCACGCATCCTCAAAGAAACATTATTACAAAAGTTATGGGAACAGATAAACGCGTTAACCCAGATATTTTTTACTACAATACAAAATTTTATGATTATTTGCTTTTAAATTCAGATGGTTTAACAGATTATTTACATGAAGGTGACGTTCAACAAATTGTGATGTCTCATAAAGGTACGGTTGATGATATTGGAGAAACACTTATCGAAGAAACAATTGAAGTCGAAGGTAAAGATAATATCTCGTTAATATTATATCCATTTGAAGGTGGAAAAATATGATAGGTCGCATAATCGCCGGTCGCTATGAATTTGTGAAGTATCTTGGTGGCGGTGGTATGAGTAACGTCTATTTAGCGAAAGATAAGATCTTGAACCGTGATGTAGCAGTGAAAGTAATCAACATACCGCCTTATGAAAAAGAAAAAGCAGTTGAACGTTTCGAACGAGAAGTTCAAAATACGACGATTTTAAGTCATAGTAACGTTGTGAATGTACTTGATGTAGAAGAAGATGATAATTGTTATTACCTTGTTATGGAATATATAGAAGGCCCAACATTAAAGGAATATCTATGTAAAGAAGGTAAGTTATCTGCAGATGAAGCGGTTGAAATGACTCTTCAAATCTTAAAAGGTATTGCACATGCACACCATCATCGAATTATTCATCGAGATATTAAACCGCAAAATATTCTCATGACTAAAAATGGGACGTTAAAAATATTAGACTTTGGTATCGCAAGGGCATTAAGTGAAACAGCTCTAACAGAAACGAATCATGTTATGGGATCTGTTCAATATTTATCGCCTGAACAAGCTAAAGGTCAATCAACAGATGAATCATCAGATATTTATTCTATTGGTATTGTATTGTATGAATTATTAACAGGACACCCACCATTTAATGGGGAAACGCCTGTGAGTGTTGCCATTAAACATATTCAAGAAGAGTTGCCATCTATTAGAAAAGAACGACCATCTATACCTCAAAGTATAGAAAATGTCATTATGAAAGCAACGCGTAAAGAAAAGTCACAAAGGTACCGTGATACAAATGAAATGTATTATGACCTTTTAACAGCATTGGATGATGAACGTAAAGATGAATTACCTAGGTATGATTCTGATTCAGATACTAAAACAATGCCCGTTATAAAAGCTGATGAAGAAGAAAGTGATACAAAGACTGTTCCAATTGCAACGACGCAACAAAATGCTAATGCACAACAACAAAATATGGAAACAAATAAACCTAAACGCAAGCGTAATAAATGGTTAATCGTTTTTGTACCCATTTTACTATTATGTATGTTAGTAGGTGCAATCGGTTTTGCCTTAACGGCACCTAAATACGTAGATGTGCCTAACTTATTAGGTAAATCACGTGGTGAAGCCTTAGCTTTAATAGATGAAAAAGGTTTAAGTAAAGGTAAAATAACAGAAGCCTATAGTAATAGCTTTAAAGAAGGTGAAGTTATGAAAGTAACACCTAAAGTTGGTAGTAAAGTTAAAGAAATGACTAAAGTTGATTTAGTGATATCTCAAGGTGTTAAGACGTTTACCGTAGAAGATTATGTTGGAAAATCAGCAGACAAAACGAAAAAGCAATTAGAAAAACAAGGCTTTGAATCTGTCCGTATAAAAGAACAGTATGATAAAGCGGAGAATGGCACAGTGATTAATCAAAATATCGAACCAGGTTCTAAAGTTGTACCTAAAGATACGATGATTATTTTGACAAAATCAATCGGCGTAAAACAAGAATACGTTAAAGATTATACAGGTGAAGAAATCAGTAAAGCAACTTCTGAACTTGAAGCGCTTGGATTTAAAGTAGAACAATCTGAAGTTGAAAGTGATGAACCAGCAGATACAATCGTTAAACAATCATTTAAAGATGGACAATTGCCAGTCGAATCAACGATTTATTTTGATGTATCTAAAGGTGAAGATAAAGACTCTAACTCAGATAACTCAGATAAATCAGATGATAAAGATAAAAAAGATGACAGTGATGATAACGCAAGAGATAAAACATATACACAATCCGTTTATATACCATTTACAGGTTCTGATAGTAAAAAAGGTCAGAAAGTAGAGATCTTTGTTAAAGATAAATCAAATGATATCAAAAAAGTTGCAGATTCCTTTACGATTAAAAAAGATACAACAAGAAGCATTAATTTCACGATTCCAAAAGGCGAATCAGCTGAATATCGCGTTGAAGTAGATGGTAAAGAGGTTGAAAGTAACACAATTGATTACGATGATTTCTAAATATATGAAAAGTATATAGCTATTTGAGGGACTGAAACATTAAACAGTGTTTCAGTCTCTATTTTTATACACTATTGATTTAATGTTTAGTTCTTAGTAAAATTTAGAAAATGAGTCTGGGGTGAAAAATATGCTTCCTTATGTGTCTTTATATGAATATGTATATCGTCAAACAGAACATGCTATTGTAGATGCTAATCAAAATCACGCTATTTATGAAGAGTATAAAAATATTGTGACCTCATCTCATCTGTCTGATCAAGTCTTTATAGAAGTTATGAATAATTTCTTTTATGATATAGGCTTGTTGAGTACATCTATTAAGGCATTGAAAATTCCTGACAAACAAGTTGGAATTAAGGTAAGATCTACTAAAGATGCTTTAGTTGTTACGAAAGTGCTGGATGATATACGCTTTGTTGTTGGTGATGAAATTACACAGTTATCAGGGGATTCTATTGAATATTGTAGAATGAGATATCATCGTTTATTAAAAGATGAACCATACCATAGAGAAGAATGGGGACATATTTTAACTTTCCAAAATGAAGTAGAAGTAAAAAGAGCGAATCAAACTTATCACTTTGAATTGAGACATTATCCGGTGAGTACAGAACATACGATTGATGTGACGGTTAAGGATGATGTACCAATATTAGAATTTAACGGTGATATTCGTTTTGAACAAGCTGTTGAAGCGTTATACAAATTATCCAAAATTCAAGAATCATCTAAAAAAGTCATTTTTGATTTTAGAAATGCACAATTTAAAAATTTGAGTATTGCAGAGTTTCTTATCCCTTATTTTTACGAGATTGGTAATCAAGAAACAATATTAACGAGAGATACATATGTAAAGGTTGAGCGAGAGCGTCATAAGTCATTATTTAAGCAAAAATTAGAACGTTTGTATAAAGCATGCAGTGAAATGAATGAACAAGCTTTTTATCAAAATATTTTAGATCAACCTGTTGGTGATTGGAAATTCTTTGATGATGATAAAATTGATTTTATCGGATTAAGTCGATTTGAAGAAATTATGATCTTGATTGATAAAGATACATCTTATGCAGCTGAATGGCTCGTTTATAAAGTAGCAAAATCGGGAATAGTCAATCTTGTCGGAAGACCAACGAATGGAAATTTAGCATTTTTTAATATTGTTGATGAAATTATTGATCAACGATTTATACTCAGTTTTCCAGTTGAAAATCTAAATCAATCGATTCAAGATGATGTCGTTTATCCAGATACGCTAATTGAGTGGTCAAAAAGACATGCATTAGTTGACAAAGATATAAAATTTTCAATTGATAATAGTAGTTGATTGATTATTTTCACAGAAAATGAAATAATATGTAAGTATATGAAATTTACAAAAATTCTAGGGGGCATTAACTTTATGGGTAAGCAAATACCAAAAGATAGAGGTCTAGACAGTACATTTAAAGTTTTGAAAGAAGGCTATAAATATGTACCAAATAGACTAGAGAAATTTGATACAAATATTTTTGAATTAAGAGCATTAGGCGGAAGAAGAACAGTTGTAATTAGCGGTAAAGAAGCAGCAGAGCTTTTTTATAATAACGATTTAATTGAAAGACAAGGTACGTTACCTAAACGTGTTGTTAATACTTTATTCGGTAAAGGCGCTATACATACTACTGGTGGTAAAAAACACATAGACCGTAAAGCTCTATTTATGTCATTAATGACTGAAGAAAACTTAGAATATTTGAGAGAACTTACACGTAGTACTTGGTTCATGAATACTGAACGTATGGAAAGAATGGACGAAGTTAACGTTTATAAAGAATCTATTATCTTATTGACTAAAGTTGGATTTAGATGGGCAGGCGTTATCGCTTCTCCTGAAGAAATTGAAAGCTGCGCACAAGATATGGATACAATGATTGATTCATTTAAAAATATCGGTACTGCATTCAAAGGATATAGAGAAGCTAAAAAAGCAAGAGATAGAGTGGAAACATTCCTAGAAAATCAAATTATTGCAGTACGTGAAGGTAAATTAACACCTCCACAAGGTACAGCATTACATGAATTTAGTCATTGGGAAGATTTTGAAGGTAATTTAATGGATTCTAGATTGTGTGCGATCGATTTAATGAACGTTGTGCGTCCTCTAGTCGCAATTAACCGTTTTATTAGTTTCGGTGTGAAAGCATTACATGATTATCCAGGAGAAGCAGAAAAAGTCTTCAATAATGAAAATGACTATGCTTATAAATTTGTACAAGAAGTTAGAAGATTCTATCCATTCGTACCTTATTTACCAGGTAAAGCAGCAGTAGATATCGAATTTGATGGTTATACGATTGAGAAAGATACTTTCTTAGTATTAGATATTTACGGAACATTGCATAGAGACGGCTTATGGGAGAATCCAGAAAGATTCTATCCAAACCGCTTCAGCGATTGGGACGGAAGTCCATTTGATTTAATTCCTCAAGGTGGTGGCGATTATTATACAAACCACCGTTGCGCAGGTGAATGGATGACAATTATCATCATGGAAGAATCTATGAAATACTTCGCTAGAAACATTTCATATGATGTTAAAAAAGATCAAGATTTATCTGTTAATTTAAATAAATTACCAGGTCGTGTCGTAAGTGGTACAATCATTGAAAATGTTAATGCATTAGTAAACCGTAACGTAGAATCAGTTTAATCATTAAATGATTCATCATAATAATATTATTCAGGCTGGGACATAATCTAATGTCTCAGTCTCTTTTAGTATCTTGGCAGTAGATGACTGAATTGAAATGCACTTGTACCAAGCTTTTTTAACTCTAGTCATCCTTGCTCGGGCGGGACTACGAAATCTTTTTTTACAAATTAGATTTCTGTCCCGCTCCCCTGAATTCATGTATATATGAAAATTTTCAAAGATATTTGGTATCATAGGTAAAGAGGTGATGACATGGTAACTTGTTTAGTTGTAGATGATGATAAATTTATCTTAAATGATTTGAAGCGAGAAATTGAACATGAACATATAAGTGTTATAACAAGTCTCAGCGGTGAAGAAGCTTTAGAAGTTGTAGAACATAAATATATTGATATTGCTGTTGTAGATATTATGATGCCTGGTATGGACGGTTTTGAATTGTGTCAAATACTTAAGGATAGTTTTGATATTCCAGTTATCATGTTAACTGCAAGAGATGAGTTGAGTGATAAAGAAAATGCATTTCTAGCTGGAACAGATGATTATGTAACAAAACCATTTGAAATTAAAGAGTTAATATTTAGAATAAAAGCTGTTCTACGAAGATTTAAGATTAATTCTTCCAATGAACTTCAAATAGGTAATACACATATTAATAGTGTAGATATGGAAATAACCATTAATCAGAAAACAATGCTTTTACCAAAGAAAGAATTTGCATTACTAGATTATTTAATGCGTAACAAAGATAAAGTATTGCAACGAGACAAAATTATTGAAGTTGTATGGGGTATTGATTTCGAAGGAGACGAACGAACGCTAGATGTACACATTAAACGTATTAGAAAGCGATTAGAGAAGTTAGAGAGCGATGTCTTGATTAAAACCGTTAGAGGCGTTGGTTACAAGGCGGTGCTTGCACATGAGGTTTAAGTCTTTAGCGCAACGAATAACGATTTATACAATAGTTGTGATGCTCGTAAGTGCTATTTTAGGTTTCATTCTTACAAATATTTATTATCATATAGATTTAAAAGAAAAAAATGACCACAAAGTGTTTAATACTTTAAAAGATGTTCAAGATTATATTGATCATGATAATGAAATGTCGTTGGATAATTATTTAAATCACTTAAGCGAGCTACATTATCAAGCTGTATTGTATAATGATAAGTTGAAACCGACTTATTATGGTGATAACTTCAGAAAATATAATTTAGACAACCAAGCTGTTGAAGATGTATTAGACGGTAAAACGTATCATGGTATTAAAAATAGACCGTTTAATATTTTTATTACAGGATTCTTTGATAATGAAACGAGAAACACTGTCGGAATAAAGATTCAACATCAAGGTGCTGAGTATGCGTTATTCTTGAGACCTAGTGTGGGTTCCATGTTAGGCGAATTTAGAATATTTTTAGCGATATTGCTTGTATTGCTTGTCGTAATTTCATTAGTACTCGTTCTCTTCTCAAGTTATTCATTAGCAAACCCAATTAGAAGACTTATGAAGACAACTGAATCATTACGTAAAGGTGATTTTGATGTCGCGATTAAAGTAACACGTGACGATGAAATAGGTATATTACAACATCGATTTATTAAGATGAGAGATGAACTTAAACAACTAGAAATGATGAGACAATCCTTTGTTCAAAATGTATCTCATGAAATTAAATCTCCGCTTCAATCTATTTTAAGTTTATTAAGAGAACTTGAACATGAACAAGATGAAAATAAAAGAACACAAATTATAGAAGATATATATGCTAGGGCTTATCGTTTGAGTAATTTAACGAAACAATTATTGTTGTTATCTGAGTTAGATAATAGTGAGCATTTATCATTTAATGAAACAGTACATGTTCAAAAAGTCATTAAAGAAGTCGTTCAAAATCTGAATTTCTTATTAGAAGACAATGAAATCTCAGTTCTATTTGATATGGATGATTTAACTATTAAAGGTAATCATAAATTACTTTATCAAGCACTTTATAATATATTAAACAATGCTATTAAATACTCACCAGAACATAGTATGATACAAATTGATCTAAAAGAACAAAATGAATTTGTACAAGTTTCGATTAATGATGAAGGTTATGGTATGACTGAGAAACAGCTGAAACATATTAAAGATCGATTTTATAAAGGTGACCAATCTCATAATGTACATGTTGATAGTAACGGTCTAGGGTTATCGATTGTTGATTCAATTGTTGAACATCATGATGCTCAAATCTTCTTCGAAAGTGAAGTCGATAAAGGGACGGAAGTAACGATTTTGTTTAAGCAACATAAATAATTGATTATTTAAGCAATATGATTTGGTATAATTAAAAATAAAATGAGGTAGGTGTTATATTGAAAACTGGTCGTATTATTAAATCAATAAGTGGAGATTATTCAGTACAAGCTGACGATGGTATATATATAACGAGAGCTCGTGGATTATTCAGAAAGAAGAAGACATCTCCAGTTGTTGGAGATATCGTTGATTTTCAAGTTGAAAATGAAACGGGTGGCTATATTCAACATATTCATGAACGTGAGAATCTATTATTAAGACCACCTGTTTCAAATATTCATAAAGTTATCGTCGTGATGAGCGCATCTGAGCCAGCATTTAGTCAACAATTATTAGATAGATTTCTCGTAGTCGTTCATTCATACAATATTACACCAATAATATGTGTAACTAAAAAAGATCTCGCTGCTGATGATGAAATTCAACAAATTCAAGATAAATTAGCACAATATCATTCAATTGGATATGAAACATTATTTATAGGTGAAGATGATGATGTATCAAATGCGATTAAACCTTTAATTGATGGTATCATCGTGTTAAGTGGACAATCTGGTGTTGGTAAATCCACGATTATGAATAGATTGTTCGACGATTTGAATTTAGAAACGAATAAAATCTCAAAAGCGCTTAATCGTGGTAAACATACGACAAGACATGTTGAGTTGTATGAGTTAGATGGTGGTTATTTAGCAGACACACCAGGATTTAGTGCATTAGACTTTTCACACATTGAAAAGGAAGAACTTGCAGATTTGTTCCCAGAATTTGAAGCTATTAAATCACAGTGTAAATTTAGAAATTGTACGCACATTAACGAACCTAAATGTGCAGTTAAAGAACTAATTCAAGATAATCATTTTTATCAGTTGAGATATAAGCACTATTTGACATTATTCGAAGAAATTCAAAATAGAAAGGTAAGATATTAATGGTAAAAATAGCACCTTCACTTTTAGCTTGTGATTTTGCAGAATTAAAACAAGAAGTAACACGCGTTAAGGAATCTCGCGCAGACATTTTACATTTTGATGTAATGGATGGTCAGTTTGTACCAAATATATCGATTGGATTACCTATTTTAGAATCATTAAGAAAAGTAACAGATATGACGATTGATACACATTTAATGATCGAGAACCCAGAACAAATGATTGATGCATTTTGTGAAGCGGGTAGTGACATGGTATCTGTTCATTTCGAGGCGACACCACATATTCATAGAGCGATACAACAAATCAAAGCGCATGATAAATTAGCAGGTGTTGTTATCAATCCTGGAACGCCTGTAGAATCATTATCGCAAATTTTAGGAGACGTGGACTTCGTTCTAATTATGACTGTGAATCCAGGATTTGGTGGTCAAAGCTTCATAGAATCTACGTTAAATAAAATTACTTGGTTAGACGAATATAGAAATGAACATAACTTAAACTTTGAAATTGAAGTTGATGGTGGTGTTAATGAAGAAACTGGTGCGTTATGTAAAGCACAAGGAGCAGACATATTAGTTGCGGGATCTTATTACTTCAAACATGAAGACTACAAAGAACCTGTACACAAATTAAAGGGTGATTAATCGTGAAAGTAAATCTATTATGTAGTATGCGTCATATCAATGAACATATACTTCAAGATGAAAAGTACATTGATTGGATAGGTGTAGATAGAGGCACAATTGAATTAATTAAACATGATATTAAGCCTGTTGCTGCTATAGGAGATTTTGATTCTGTATCAGATGAAGAGTATCAACAAATCATTGAACATATCGATATTGATCCGGTTAAGAAAGAAAAGGATGATACCGATCTTGCATTAGCGGTTAACTTAGCAGTTGAACTCGGATATGAAGAAATTAGAATATATGGGGCAACTGGTGGTAGGTTAGATCATTTTATGGGTGCTGTTCAAATATTAACGAAACCAGAATTTCTGGAAGATAATATTCAAATCACGCTCGTAGATGTGCAGAATGAAATTACAGTATTAAAAGCAGGAAATCATCGGATTTCACAAGTAGAAGGCATGAAATATGTGTCGTTTATTCCGTTAAGTACGAATATTAGAATAAAATTAGAAGAATTTAAATATGATTTACCATTTACAACATTAGCACAAGGCTCAACATTAACCATTAGTAATGAATTTAAAGCGGGTCATGAACACCCATCAGTGACAGTTGAACTTGGTAATATATTGATGGTACAAAGTAAAGATAAATAAAAAAAGAGAACCTTCCACACAAAGGTTCTCTTTATTATATGTGACTTATATTCATTAAACGCGTGTAACTTTACCTGATTTAAGCGCACGAGCTGAAACCCATACACGTTTAGGTTTACCGTCAACTAAGATTCTAACTTTTTGTAAATTAGCGTTCCAACGACGTTTGTTAGCATTTAATGCGTGAGAACGGTGGTTACCAGTTCTAGCTTTACGACCTGTTACGAAACATTCTTTAGCCATAAATATCCTCCTTTAATGAAATATAAATACACATTTATTTACGTTTACACACCTTAATAATATAACACGCACTTATGATTTATTCAACGGATTTTTTGCAAATTAGCGAAAAAATAATAACAAATTTCGCAAAAAGTATTTTAAAGTTCAATTTATTTGTTATAATAATATCTTGTGAAAACGTTGTATAAAAAACGTGATTAAAATGATGAATTCTTGCGATGTGAATGTGATATTAAGTATAATTAAACAGAACATATAAAAGTAGGTAATAAAACGAAAAATTTAAATGTGTAGGAGGGACGTAATCATGACTTTAGAAATTACAAATGAGTATGGAAGTATCGATATTTCAAATGACGTTATTGCAACGCTTGCTGGTGGAGCTGCCGTAGAATGTTATGGTATCGTTGGTATGGCAAGTAAACATCAAGTTAGAGATGGCATTGCAGAAATTCTTGGGCGTGATAATTATGCCAAAGGTGTTATTGTATCTCAAAATGAAGGTGTTCTTGATGTAGATATGTATATAATTGTGAGTTATGGTACGAAAATCTCAGAAATAGCAAACAATGTCCAATCTGCTGTTAAATATACTTTAGAACAATCATTAAATTTAAAAGTCAACGCAGTTAACATATATATCCAAGGTGTTAGAGTTATTAATGATGATGAGGAAGCATAGGGAGGCAAATACAGTATGAATAAGATTGACGGCAAATTGTTTGCTGATATGATCGTACAAGGATCAGATAGTTTATCAAACAATGCAGATTTTGTAGATTCTTTAAATGTGTTTCCTGTACCAGACGGGGATACAGGAACAAATATGAATTTATCAATGTCATCAGGTGCAGCAGAGGTTAAATCTCATAGCAATGCACATATCGGTGAGGTTGGTAAAATATTTTCTAAAGGATTGTTAATGGGAGCAAGAGGTAACTCAGGCGTTATCTTATCTCAATTATTTAGAGGATTCTCAAAATCGATTGAGAATGAACAAGAAATTGATGCTCAACAATTCGCTAAAGCATTCCAATCAGGTGTAAATACAGCATATAAAGCTGTTATGAAACCAGTTGAAGGAACGATTTTAACAGTTGCGAGAGTAGCTGGAGAAGCGGCAGTTAAAGCAGCTGAATCAACTGAAGATGTTATTAAAGTTATGGAAGCTGTAATTGAAGAAGGTCAAAAAGCATTAGAAAACACACCAAACCAACTACCTGTACTTAAAGAAGTAGGTGTAGTGGATAGTGGTGGACAAGGTTTAATGTTTGTTTATGAAGGCTTCTTAGCAACATTAAAAGGCGAAAAAATTCAACCAGCTAAAGAAAAAGTAGATACAGACGAATTTATCAATGATGACCATGATTTCGGTGGTGTCATGAATACTGAAGATATCGTCTACGGCTACTGTACAGAAATTATGGTTCGCTTTGGAAAAGATAAAAAAGCATTCGATGAAGAACAATTTAGAGAAGATATGAGTCAATTCGGTGATTCATTACTTGTAATCTCTGACGATGAAATTGTAAAAGTACATGTTCATTCTGAAACACCAGGTGAAGTATTATCATACGGAAGCCAATATGGTGAACTGATTAAAATTAAAATCGAAAACATGCGTGAACAACATAGAGAAGTACTTCGTAAAAGCGCAGATAAAAAGATAAAACAAGAACAAGAAGCAATTGACACAGCAGTTATTACAATTTCAATGGGTGAAGGAATTACGACATTATTTAAATCACTTGGTGCAACACATGTCATCAGTGGTGGTCAAACAATGAATCCTTCAACAGAAGATATTGTAAAAGTTGTAAAACAATCAGGTTGTAAAAATGCAATCATCTTACCAAATAATAAAAATATTATTATGGCAGCTGAACAAGTTGAACATTTAGTTGATATACCTGTAGCTGTTGTAGCATCAAAAACAGTATCACAAGGTCTTTCAGCAATGTTAAATCTTAACTTAGAGCAATCTATTGAAGAAAATAAAGCGCATATGGAAGACGCAATGCGTTTTGTAAAATCAGGTTCAGTAACGTATGCTGTTAGAGATACAAATATAGATGGTATTACAATTAAAAAAGGTGAGTTCATGGGTATCCATGAAAGCAGCATTAAAGTAAGTGATGCTGACCACTTAACAGCTAGTAAAAAGCTTATCGATGAAATGATTGATGAAGATAGTGAAATTTTAACAATTATTAAAGGTGAAGACGCTACTGATGAAGAAGTCGATCAATTAGTATCATATGTTGAAGAGAACTATGATGAAGTAGAAGTAGAAGTACATCAAGGTGACCAACCAATTTACTCATTCTTATTCTCAGTAGAATAATCTCAAGATAAAAGACAACAATGTTAAACAAAAGCGTTGTTGTCTTTTGTGTTGTAAAACGCTTACAAAACGAACGAAAGTTGTTATAATGGTATGGTGAAATTAAAAGAGAAACGAGTGATTATTGATGAAATATAGAAGTGTCTTTGACATTATTGGTCCAGTAATGGTCGGGCCATCTTCATCACATACTGCTGGTGCAGTAAGAATTGGATTAATAGCTAGAGGTTTATTTGATGGTAAACCTGAACATATTGATATATATTTATATGGGTCTTTTATGGAAACTTATAAAGGCCATGGTACTGATGTTGCATTAGTTGGCGGTATTTTAGGATATGATACAGACGATGATCGAATCAAAACAAGTCTTCAAGATGCTGAGCAACAACAGATTGATGTAAACTTTATCGAAATGTTTGAAGAGCGATCACATCCAAACACTGCAATTATCAACATGAGAAATAAAGAAATGGAAATCTCAGTTGAAGGTATTTCTATTGGTGGCGGTAAAGTTGAAATCGTTGCGATCAACGGATTCCAAATTGCCATTAGTGGGAATTATCCTGCGTTACTTGTTTTTCATAAAGATACTTTTGGCACGATCGGGAAAGTGACCAATGTCTTTGGTGATTACCGTATTAATGTTGGTAGTATGCAAGTGGCCCGTAAAGAGAAAGGTGAACTTGCATTAATGACGTGTGAATTAGATGATGATATTCCACAAGAAGTCTTAAATAAAATTAAAGAAATTGATGGTGTACAAACAGTCACATTAATGGGGGAATCATAAAAGGAGGGTTATCATGTTTCAAAGTGTAAAAGAACTTATTGAAATTTGTAAAAGAGAAAATAAAAAAATATATGAAGTCATGATTGAACAAGAAATGCGCGTGTCTAAACTCTCTAAAGAAGAAGTTTATCAAAATATGGAACGTAATTTAGATACAATGGAAAAAGCCATTGAACGTGGTATCAATGGTGTAACTTCAACAACTGGTTTAACTGGAATGGATGCAGTACTTTTACAAGATTATTTAGAAAGTGGTCAATCACTTTCAGGTGATTTAATGATTGATGCGGTAAGTAAAGCTGTTGCGACGAACGAAGTGAATGCAGCAATGGGTAAAATATGTGCAACGCCGACTGCTGGTTCTGCAGGGGTTGCGCCAGGTGTATTATTTGCGCTGAAAAAAAGACTAAATCCAACTAGAGAAGATATGTTACATTTCTTATTTACAACAGGTGCATTTGGATTTGTTGTTGCGAATAACGCATCTATATCAGGTGCGGCTGGTGGTTGCCAAGCTGAAGTTGGTTCAGCTGCTGCGATGAGCGCTGCTGCAACAGTAGAAATGGCTGGCGGTACACCTCAACAATCTGCAGAAGCATTTGCAATTAGCTTAAAAAATATGTTAGGACTTGTTTGTGATCCAGTTGCAGGTTTAGTAGAAGTACCTTGTGTTAAGAGAAACGCTGCAGGTGCGTCAAATGCAATTATTTCAGCAGATATGGCATTAGCAGGCGTGAAATCAAGAATTCCTACTGATGAAGTAATAGAAGCTATGTATAAAATTGGCCAAACAATGCCTTCAGCACTACGTGAAACAGGTCGTGGTGGTCTAGCAGGTACGCCAACAGGTGAAAGATTAAAACAAGAGATATTTGGAAATTAACTAAAACATCAATATAAAGGCTGGGACATGATTAATTGTTCTAGCCTTTATATTTTTGTATAAATCTCATTTCGGTGAATTCGATTGGTTTATATCATGTATTTGTTCTATAATTAGAGTATTAATAAATATAGGTGATAAAAATGAATAAGCAACATCTGATATATACAGAGCGAACTTTGCAAGAACTTAAAGGTGTTGGACCAAAAAGTTTACAGTTATTAAATGAATTAAATATCTATACATTAGAAGATTTAGTGTTGTATTTACCAACACGTTATGAAGATGAATCTGTCATTAATTTAAATGAAGCAACTGATGGTGATGTTGTCACTGTTACTGGAGAAGTGTACTCTAGTCCGACTGTTGCATTTTTTGGTAGAAATAAATCTAAATTAGCGTGTCACATGCTAATTGATCAAATTGCCGTTAAAGTCACATTCTTTAATCAACCATATTTGAAAAAAAGACTCATTATGGGTGAAACAGTTACAATCAAAGGTAAATGGGATCAAAAGAAACAAATTATTGCTGGTCAAAAAGTAATGGCTGAAAAAGAAGACGGTGGAAACGCGTTAACACCTATTTATCGATTAAAAGAAGGCTTAAAACAAAAGCAACTTAATAAATATATTGAACAAGCATTACAACTTGTTGAAATTGATGAATGGTTATCTCCAAATTTAATGGATAAGTACAAATTAATGCCATTAAAAGATGTCATTCCAATTTTACATAAACCACTTCAATTTAATCACCTTAAATTAGCACGTCGTACATTTTCATTTAATGAATTATTCTTATTTCAGTTAAAAATGAAATGGTTAAGCAAATTAGAAAAAGAATCTAATAAAATAGAAGGTTTAAATTATGATGTTAATGCGGTGAAATCTTTTATCGAAACATTACCATTTGAATTAACAGATGCTCAGAAAAATAGTGTGAATGAAATTTTTAGAGATTTAAAAGCACCTATTAAAATGCATCGATTATTACAAGGTGATGTGGGTTCGGGTAAAACGGTTGTTGCAGCTATTGCGATTTATGCAATGTTCAATGCTGGTAAGCAAAGTGCACTTATGGTACCGACAGCTATATTAGCTGAACAACATGCAATCAGTTTAGATGAGTTGTTTGATGGGCAATTAAATGTCGCTTTATTAACAAGTTCAGTTAAAGGTAAAAAAAGAAAATTATTACTTGAACAGTTAGAAGCTGGAGAAGTTGACGTTATTGTAGGTACGCATGCACTTATACAAGATGATGTTGCATTCAATGATATTGGATTAGTTATCATTGATGAACAACATCGATTTGGTGTAAATCAACGTAAGAAGTTGCGTGAAAAAGGTGCAGATACAAATGTCTTGTTTATGACAGCAACACCAATACCAAGAACACTGTCTATCTCTGCGTTCGGGGAAATGGATGTAACCTCGATTAAGCAAATGCCTAAAGGTAGAAAAGAAATTTTGACTTCATGGGCTAAACATGAAGAAATTGATCATGTACTGAATCAACTAAACAGTGAAATATCAAAAGGTCGACAAGCATATGTCATTTGTCCATTAATAGAAGAAAGTGAAGCGTTAGATGTTCAAAATGTGGTCGCAATCTATGAGCAATTACAGTTACGTTTCGGTGCGGATAAAGTTGGACTTGTACATGGTAAAATGAATGCAGATGAAAAAGACGAAATCATGAATAAATTTAGTAATAATGAAATTGCGATATTAGTTTCTACAACAGTTGTTGAAGTTGGGGTGAACGTTCCTAATGCAACATTTATGATTATATATGATGCAGACCGATTTGGTTTATCTACGTTACACCAATTAAGAGGACGTGTTGGTAGAAGTCATCATCAAAGTTACTGTACGTTAGTAGCATCACCCAAAACTGAGAGTGGTGTAGAACGTATGCACATCATGACTGAATCTACAGATGGCTTTTATTTATCAGAACGAGATTTGGAAATGAGAGGACCTGGTGACTTCTTTGGTGTTAAACAAAGTGGTTTGCCTGATTTCAGAGTTGCAAATATCGTAGAGGATTATAGAATGTTAGAAGTCGCAAGAGACGAAGCGAGTGAATTAGTTCAATCAGGTGAATTTTTCAAACCTGAATATGATAAATTGAGATTATTAGTACAAGAATCTATGTCAGAACAAAATTTTGATTGACATTGGTACAGGTATTGTATAAATTTGAATTACCATATTTTGAGAGTAGGTTAGAAACATGAGATGGTTATATAAAATTATAGGTATCTTATTAATCATGACGGCAATATCTATTTTCTTCTGGAATGATATTAGAACGTATTTTACAGACCGTGTTAATGATAAAGTCATCGAGTCGTATGAAAATCATGATGACAACGTTAAAATAAATCCAATAGAATCGTGGATTACTAAAACAGAAACAGATAACTTAAAAGTAAATGAGCATATGGTTGGTTATTTAAAAGTACCAGCAGCAGATATATCAGAGCCTATTTTTAAAGGACCAGCAACAGAACAAAATTTAAAAAACGGATTGTCATTAGTAGATGAGAACGAACAATTAAGTGAGCAGAATGTCGCAATCGCCGGACATCGTGTAGAAGGCGCAGGAATAAGATTTAACTATCTCGATCGCGCAAAAGTTGGTGATAAAGTAGAACTTATCACATTAAAAGGTAAAAAGACATATAAAATTAAAAACATTAAAAATGTTAAACCAAATCAAGTGGAAGTATTAGATGAACATAAAGGTAAACCGAATCAATTAACATTAATAACATGTGATAATTATAATCCAGATTCATTATTGTTCGAAGAGCGCATGATATTTACAGCAGTAGAAGAAAAAGCAGCATAACTATGATAGAGGAGAGCAAAATTTCAAATTTTGCTCTTTTTTTGTTGGGAGAAATGAGTTGGATGAAGTGGGTATGAGAGATCGGAGGGAGGATTCAAGATTTTGGTGTGGAGGATTCGAGATATTTGAAAAGATGTGAGTTAAATTTGGAATAAACACACGAGATTGAGAAACATGTGAGTTAAAGAAGTAATAAACTCACAAGATTGGGAAAGATGTATGTTAAAGAAGTAATAAACTCACATCTTATCAAAAATTAAATGATTATTTAGAAATGAACATTTTTGATTACATAAAAAAACGTCCAAGTCGTAGCTTAACTTCTTAATAAAGCCAAGAGATTGCCCAAGTCATGGCTTAAGTACTGCATTAAGCCATGAGTTTCTCCAATCCAATCCCCTCGAATCCAAGGTCTAATCACCCCCAACACCTAAATAATCCCGATCTCCCCAATTTCACTCATTCCACCTAGTCTTTACATCTTATTATGTAAGTCTTATGACCAAATTTGTAAATTTCGTTTTTTTTATTGTATAATTTGTTGAGTATATTGTTATACCCGTGTTAGTATAAGTAAGGTAGGTCATGATAGCAGGTGCTAATTTTAGCTATAAGTACATAATAGAATGGATTTGGATGAAATGAAATTAACAAAAGCAGATCGCCAGAGGGAATTAACAAATCGTTTGAAAGCTGAACCTTTCATAACTGACGAAACTTTAAGTGAATATTTTAAAGTAAGCATCCAAACTATTAGACTGGATAGAATGGAGCTAGGTATTCCAGAATTAAGACGCCGCATCAAAGATGTAGCAACACAAAATCATGATGAAATTAAATCATTACCCATTGAAGATGTCATTGGGGAAATTATAGATATTGAACTAGATAAATCAGCAATATCTATTATAGATATTAAGGAAGAACATGTTTTTACACGTAACGGTATTGCTAGAGGACACTATTTATTTGCCCAAGCTAACTCATTATGTGTAGCATTGATTAATGATGAATTAGCATTAACAACTAAAAGTAATGTTCAATTCAAAAAATCAGTAAAACTAAATGAAAGAGTCATTGCTAAAGCTACTGTGATACATAAATCGAAACATATAGCTAAAGTAGATGTCACAAGCACTGTTCATGGAGAAACTGTTTTCCAAGGACAATTTGAAATGTATTATTCGAGCGAGGGTGAAAATAATGGTTAAGATTGCGATAGATATGATGGGCGGAGATGACGCGCCAGGTATCGTAATAGAAGCGGTTAAACAAGCAGTTAATGATTTTCCAGATTTAGAGATTTTGTTATATGGTGATGAAAAACAATTTGATTACAAACATGAACGTATCACTTTTTATCATACTGATGAAAAGATAACAATGGATGACGAACCTGTTAGATCAATTAAGAAAAAGAAAAATGCTTCAATGGTTTTAATGGCAAATGCTGTTAAAGAAGGTAAAGCTGAAGCATGTGTATCAGCTGGTAATACTGGTGCGCTAATGAGTAGTGGTTTATTTATTGTCGGCAGAATAAAAGGTATTGAAAGACCCGCATTAGTTGCGACTTTCCCGACAGTGACAGGTAAAGGATTTGTATTTTTAGATATTGGTGCAAACTCAGATGCTAAACCTGAACATCTTGTGCAATATGCTAAAATGGGTGAAATTTATGCCAAACAAATTAGAAGTATTGAAAAACCTTCATTAGCACTTTTAAATATTGGTACTGAAGAAACAAAAGGTAATGCTTTAACGAAAAAGACTTACCAATTACTTAAAGAAGAACAATTTGATAACTTTATTGGTAATGTTGAAGCAAAATCTTTATTGTTAGATGCATGTGATGTCGTTGTATCAGATGGTTATAACGGTAACATGGTGTTAAAAACAATAGAAGGTACAGCAACAGGTATATTTAAAATGTTAAAAGAAGCGATGACTGCTTCAACTAAAAATAAACTTGCTGCACTAACATTGAAAAAAGATATTAAAAAAATTAGCAATAAAATGGACTATGCAGAATACGGTGGTTCAGTTCTATTAGGATTAAATGGTGTTGTTGTTAAGGCACACGGATCATCAGATCAACGTGCATTCTATAATGCAATTAAACAAGCTAAGCTAGCTGCAGATACTAAAATAGTAGATAAAATGAAGAAAGCAGTAGGTGAAATAAATGAGTAAAGTTGCAATCATGTTCCCTGGTCAAGGGTCACAAAAAGTAGGAATGGCAGAAGATTTATATCAAGAAGAAATTAATGCAACATCAATTCTAGAAAGAGCAAATGAATCTTTATCATTTGATTTACTTGAAATTATGTTTAAAGATCCAGAAGAAATTCTTGGATTAACTGAATATACACAACCAGCATTGTTAACGCATAGTTCAGCTTTAATGAATGCTTTAAAAGATTTAAATTATGACTACGCATTAGGACATAGTTTAGGTGAATATTCAGCATTAGTATCAGAAGGTGTATTAAAGTTTGAAGATGCCGTTCAAATCGTACATAAACGTGGTACATTAATGTCTGAAGCTTTTCCACAAGGTGTAGGTTCTATGGCTGCGGTATTAGGTTTAGATATTGAAAAAGTGAGAGAAATCTGTGAACAATTATCAACAGAGGACAAACTTATTGAACCAGCAAACATCAATTGCCCAGGTCAAATCGTTGTATCTGGTCATGCAGAACTCATTGATAAACTTGCGGCTGAAGGTAAATCACTAGGTGCTAAACGCGTGATGCCATTAAAAGTTTCAGGTCCATTTCATTCTTCAATGATGAAAACTATAGCAGATGATTTTGAAAACTACATTAATCAATTTGAATGGAAAGATGCTGGACACCCAATTGTACAAAATGTATATGCTAAACCTGAAACAGATCATGAAATTATTAAAGCAAACATGGTTAAACAATTATTCTCACCAGTTGAATTCAGTCAATCTGTTGAGTATTTAATTGATCAAGGTGTAGATCACTTTATCGAAGTGGGTCCTAACAAAGTATTATCTGGATTAGTTAAGAAAATTAGTCGTGATGTTAAAATAACATCAATTCAAACAATTGATGATATTAAAGGATGGAATGAATAATGACAAAAACAGCTATCGTTACAGGTGCTTCTAGAGGTATTGGTCGTAAAATTGCATTAGAACTTGGTAAAGAAGGTTACAATGTAGTTGTGAACTATGCAGGAAATAAAGAAAAAGCAGAAGAAGTCGTTTCTGAAATCAAATCATTTGGTGTAGAATCATTTGCGTTTCAAGCAAACGTAAGTGAGCAAGATGAAGTAAAAGCTATGATTAAAGAAACAACATCTCAATTTGGTACTATCGATGTATTAGTTAATAATGCAGGTATTACTAGAGATAATTTATTGATGCGTATGAAACAAGACGAATGGGATGACGTGATCAACACAAACTTAAAAGGTGTATTTAACTGTGTTCAAGCAGTAACTAGACCTATGTTAAAACAAAAATCTGGTCGCATCATTAACTTATCAAGTGTTGTAGGTTCACTAGGAAACGCAGGACAAGTGAACTATGTAGCAACTAAATCAGGTGTTGAAGGTATGACAAGAACATTTGCTAGAGAATTAGCATCTAGAGGCATTACTTGTAATGCAGTTGCACCAGGATTTATCGTATCAGATATGACAGATCAATTATCTGATGAATTAAAAGAACAAATGAAGTCACAAATTCCACTTGCACGATTTGGAGAAGATAGTGATATTGCACATACAGTAGCATTTCTTGCAAGTGATAAAGCAAGCTATATTACTGGCCAAACAATTCACGTTAATGGCGGAATGTATATGCAATAAAAGCTACTTTTATAGTAGAATAGGATAGTAAGAGAAATTGAATTTCTTATTATATAAGATTTAAATCATTTAAAGGAGGTGAATGGAATGGCAAGTTTCGACAAAGTTAAAGACATTATTGTAGATCGTCTAGGTGTAGACGCTGAAAAAGTAACGCCTGAAGCTTCATTTAAAGATGATTTAGGTGCTGATTCTTTAGATATCGCTGAATTAGTAATGGAATTAGAAGATGAATTTGATATGGAAATCCCTGATGAGGAAGCAGAAAAAATCAACACAGTTGGTGACGCTGTAAAATATATTGAATCATTAGAAAAATAATTCATATTACAAAAGCCCGTATACCAATGGTTGCGGGCTTTTTATTATGTCTTTTTATGAAAAGGGGGCAAAAAAGGGCTTTGTCAAATTAAGTGTTTAAATTATTCAAGATATTTAATAACTCTATCCTTAATTTGATTATGCAAAAGAAGCTTATTCATAGCCATGGACCAATTTGGAATGAAACCAGTGGACCACTTTTTTGAAGTTCTTTCGTTCAAATAAATAATAATTTCAAGAGTGCATTCTCATCAGAGAATGCACTTTTCTTGTGACCTTACTGTAACTAGAATGAATACTTTCTACCGCAACGATTTTAATTACATAGAAGAAGAGTTATATGAGTTCATATTTGAAAAGACTTTGCCTGAAAATTCGATTTTCGATAGCTTTAAAGCAAAATAGTAAGCTGAGTATAAAAATCTAGCATTAAAAGCATTGTTATTAAAATGAACTGCCTATATTAATTGGTGATTTTTTTAACTTTAATTTTTTATGACATCAAAAATTTGATTTATTACAAAAACACATAATGCAATAATAATTCCGCTTTTAAAAAGTAAATGTTAGTTTAAAACATATTGAGACATAATACATGGGTCTTTAGAATTAAGTTTAAATATACTTAACAAATTTGACTTACTCTATCTGTCGCACTTTATCAAAGAATAATTTATAGTTTTCTAAACTTATTTCATATTCTTCATTGGTTATTTTAGGATTACTAAGCAAATTTTTTAGAAATCATTTACGTTCTAAATATAATTTTTTATATTGTTCTTCACTAACAATAATCCCTCCATTAATCAAAAATAAAATATACTCTCGTACTGCCAATGAATATAACTTCCATTATTAATTCATTTATATTTG
Source organism: Mammaliicoccus sp. P-M58 (assembly GCF_022386165.1). Lineage (NCBI taxonomy): Bacteria > Bacillati > Bacillota > Bacilli > Caryophanales > Staphylococcaceae > Mammaliicoccus > Mammaliicoccus sp. P-M58. The sequence continues at coordinate 192,490 of NZ_JAJNJI010000004.1, read as the reverse complement.
ATAATATGAATACCTCTATCGAAAGACCAATCAGCATAAAAGACATTATTTATATCATGCACACCTCTTTTATTTAATTGATTATATAACCAATCTTCATCTTGATTGATTTCCTTTAATATATTTTCATTTATGGACTTGTTTTTAACTAGTTCATATATTTCATAATCATGTTCTTTAAGGGGGTATTTATTATCATACTTTTCGATAGTGAAGCCACCATCACTTTCAATATACATATTTTTTATTTCACTTAAGTCAAAAATACCTTGATTTCTTGCAATAGAATGAATTTGATCTAATTCTAAGCGATTATATTTTAATATTTTTGTATAAATATCACCTTCAGTCATTAAAACATCTGTATCTCCTTTTAATATAAATCTAGCCTTTTTTGACTTATAAATTAAATATTCAAACAAAAATATGATTAAACTCCAAGATACTAGTGCTAAAATCACATGCCAATACTTAATTTTTTCATCGTATATACTACCTTCTAGAATACCACCAAAAACTAATAAATAAATTACATCTCCAGCATTTAATTGCGCTAAATTTCGTTTACCCATTAATCTCATGATGATTAATAATACGATAAATCCTAGAAATAATTTTATAATCATTGATAAGATATCCATCATTATCACTCCAATTTTATATATTGTCTATTCCTTACATTTTTTAAAAGAGAAGAAATGTTATGTATGTTAAATTACGATGAATAGCATGCATAAAATTGATAATGTTAGGAATTAATTATTAAAAATCTATTTATATAATAAAAAAGCGTTTCTATATAGTGTTATTAGAAATATAGAAACGCTTAAATAAATTTAATTTTATATATCATGGTTTTAAAATGATGTTAATATTGTTATCTATTTTCTGATCAAATTTACCATAAGCATCTTTTACATGTTCTAAAGGAATTAAATGTAACAATCTTAACTAGATATATAATCTCCACCATTAATGTGTATAACTTGACCTGTTATATAGGAAGAATCATGCGAAGCAAGAAAGACATATGCAGGGGCATTTTCACTAGGTTGTCCTCTTCTTCCCATTAGGGTAGAATCGCCGTGCTTTTCAACTTTTTCTGCATCGAATGTTGCTGGAATTAATGGCGTATATATCGGCCCGGGAGCAACACCATTAACTCTAATGCCTTCTTTTGCTAAAGACTGTGCTAGAGAACGTGTAAAAGAAACTATTGCTCCTTTAGTAGCAGAGTAATCTATAAGGTCAGCTGATCCGTTATAAGCGGTGATACTTGTCGTATTAATAATAGTATCTCCTTTTTGTAAGTGTGGTAATGCTGCTTGAGTTAAATAAAACATTCCAAAAAAGTTTGTTTCAAATGTAAGTTTTAACTGTTCTGAAGTTATTTCTCTAAACTGATTTTTGGGATATTGAATACCACCATTATTAACTAATATATTTATTGTAGAAAAATCATTAACTACGTTTTCTATTAAATTATAAGCATCTTTTTCACTTTTTAAATCATGTTTGTATGCTTTTACTTTTACCCCTATGTCTTTTAATCTTTCAAGTGTTTCTAATGCATCTTTATCCTCATCAAAATAGGAGATAGCGACATTAGCGCCTTCTTTTGCATATAGAATTGCTGTAGCTTTACCAATACCAGAATCACCGCCAGTTATTAATGCAACTTTGCCTTTTAATTTACCAGCTGAATGATATTCATCGTCTTCCTCTATTGGTTTAGGTAACATTTCGTGTTCTACACCAGGTTGACTAGCTTGTGTATAACCTTTAATTTCTTCATGAATTCTTTCGAATTTGTCTTTCATTGTTTTAGTCATCTCCTTAATTATAGTATTTATTTACTACAATTACTAAATAACCACTCAAATAATCGCAGTAGTATAAGCGAATTAACTCAAACCAATTTTTGTTCAAACTATTAATGCTTATCATACTAATTCATGTGAACCAATTTTTTAAAGATGGTATAGTGTAAATATACCCTTGTAATTTTTGCTCAAACTAATATTTAGATTTGCTTTTAATTTAAAATTAAAACGAACAAATATTCTGATTTGTTAAGAGGTAATGTGAATAGATGTAAAAGGGATAAAAAGTTTATTTTTATATGAACTGATATGAAATAAACATTGAACAAAACCTATGAGAAGTGACTCATCATTTGTAATCAATACTTAATCTTTATAACCTATCCAGTATACTTTATATATGATAAAATGTTTTAATATATTATTTATGAATATATATAATACATATTTATTAGGGGGATGTATGAAGATTAAAAGCAAATTATTGTTAGCTATTGCATTTACGAGCTTGACTGCATTAAATTTGAATTTGCATGCTGACGCTAAGGATGGCGGAGGTAGTGATACATCTAAAGATAAGACACCTAAGATACAGAACGTAGAGGTTGAACATAGAGATTATAATAAGAAATCGAGCAAGGTCCAAAAAGAAGTTGCGAAATCTTCAACGGCTGCCATGAATTATGTTTATTCATTGGAAGGCAAGGGTTGGGATTTTGATGGCTACTACGGTTGGCAATGTTTTGATTTAGTGAATTATTATTGGAATTATTTATATGGTCACGGTTTACACGGTGATTATGCAAAAGATATTCCAACTGCTAATAATTTTAGTGGTGAAGCAACAGTGTACAAAAATACACCATCATTTGTAGCACAACCTGGAGACGTTGTTGTATTTAATGAAGATTTCGGATCAGGTGCCGGACATACAGCAATTGTATTAAACGGTAATGCAGACGGTAACGTAATGCAATTTACAAGTTTAGATCAAAATTGGTATGGTGGCGGCGCTGACAAGACAGAAGTTGCACAACGTATCACGCATGATTATGAAACTGAAATGTGGTTTATAAGACCAAATTAAGTAATCAATGATGATTACTTAAAGTGAAATAGACGTCTGAACAATGCAATTTGTTCAGACGTTTTATATATTGTGTCAATGGATATTGTCGTTTATGATAATATTCTTTTTTTTTTATGAAATATAACGTAAAATAGATAAGAAACATAATATTAGGGAGGACAGGCATGGTTAAAAATAAAGCACAAATCATAGCACAATTTAAAGCTCAATTCGATGCTTTTATGAAAGACATAAATATCGAATTTGAACAGTATGATATTTATGTTCAAGCATTCTCGCATTCAAGCTTTATAAACGACTTTAAGTTAGATAAATTAAGTCACAATGAACGTTTAGAGTTCTTAGGAGACGCGGTGTTAGAATTGACGGTGTCACAGTTTTTATTTAAGAAATTTCCATTACTTCCAGAAGGTAAGCTCACTAAACTGCGCGCATCAATTGTATGTGAACCATCACTTGTAACATTTGCAATGAGTTTAAATATGAACGAATTACTTTTACTTGGTAAAGGTGAAGAAAAAACAGGTGGTCGTGAACGTCCATCATTAATCGCCGATGCATTCGAATCATTTATTGGTGCTTTGTATTTAGATAAAGGACTTGAAATTGTAGAGCAATTTTTAGAAAAAGTTGTATTTCCACATGTCGTTGATGAAAATTATACTGCAAATCGTGATTATAAAACAGAATTGCAGGAATATATGCATCGTCATAATAAAGGTAATATTACGTATCATTTATTAGATGAAAGTGGTCCAGCACATCACAAGATGTTTACTTCTGAAGTACTATTAAATGGCAAACCTTTAGAAACAGGAAAAGGTAGAACGAAAAAAGAATCAGAACAAAATGCTGCTAAAAAAGCGTTGAATAATGGTCAATAAGGGGTAGTTTATGGTTTATTTAAAATCAATAGATGCATATGGATTTAAATCTTTTGCTGAACATACACATGTAGACTTTGATAATGGTGTGACAGCTATTGTAGGTCCAAATGGTAGTGGTAAAAGTAATATTACGGATGCTATAAAATGGGTTCTCGGTGAGCAATCAGCAAAAAGTTTACGTGGATCTAAGATGGAAGATGTCATCTTTAATGGGTCGAAAGAACGTAAAAAGTGCCAATATGCAGAAGTAAAATTAACATTGGATAATCATTCAAGAAAATTAAATATAGATGAAGATACAATAACAGTTGAACGCCGCTTATATAGAAATGGTGACAGTGAATATTATTTAAATAAAGAACGAACACGCTTAAAATCAGTCCTAGATCTATTTTTAGATTCAGGTCTTGGTAAAGAAGCTTTTAGTATTATTTCTCAAGGTAAAGTTGATGAAGTATTAAATGCTAAACCTAGTGATAGAAGATATCTAATAGAAGAAGCAGCTGGCGTATTAAAATATAAAAAACGTAAAAAAGAAGCGACACAAAAATTAGACGAAACAGAACAAAATCTAAATCGTGTTGAAGACATTGTATTCGATTTAGAGGCAAGAGTTGAGCCTCTAAGAGAAGAAGCTGCGATTGCTGAAGAGTATATTGCTTTAAAAGAAGAAATGAAAAAGAGTGATATTACTGTAACGGTATATGATATTGAAAGTTTAAATAAAGATTTTAAAAAGCTTGAACAAGAGATCGAGCATTTTCAATATCAAAAAGAACAAAAAACAAATGAATTAGACGCTATGACATTTGAATTAAATGAAAAGAAAAAATTGAGAGATCAGATTTCTAATCAAATTCAAAATGATAACAAGGCATTAGTTGAAGCGACTGAATCATTAGAAAGATTTACTGGTCAATTAGAAGTCTTAAAAGAACGTCAAAAAAATAGTGATGCGACAAATGAAAGACTAGAAGAAGAAAAGCAAGCTTCTCAAATGAGAATTAACAAAATTACGGAACAAATTAAAGAAATAGATGTGGAATTGAAAGAATTTAAAGATAGATATCAAGCATTAGTGCAAGAAATTAATGGACTTGAAGGTCAATTATCAAATCAAGAAGGTACATTTGAAGAGAAAATTGAACAATTGAAAGATCGTTATTATCAACTCATGACAGAACAATCAGACATTAATAATGATATTAGATTTTTAGAAGACAAATTAGCAACACATCAAGAAAAACAATCAAGATTAGATGGCAGACAAAAAGAAGTATACGAAGAACTTCAACGTGTTTGGGAAGATAAATCGACTTATACCGAAAAGCTACAATCTGTTGAAAAAGAACTTCAAGAAACAACTGAAAAATATAAATCTGATCATAAGTTGTTGAAAAGTAAAGAACAAGCATATAAAGATACGGAGTCAAAACTGTATCAAGCGTACCGTTATACAGAACAAATGAAGACGCGGATTAATACGTTAAAGAGTATGCAAGATGAATACTCTGGATTTTATTCTGGTGTGAAACATGTGCTGAAAGAAAAGTCACTCAATGGTATTGAAGGTGCAGTTGCAGAAATTATCGATACACCTTCGAAATTGACAACAGCTATTGAAATAGCGCTGGGCGCGTCCTTGCAACATATTATTGTACAAGAAGAGAAAGATGCACGATTAGCGATTAAATATTTAAAAGATAAAAAGCTAGGTCGTGCTACATTCTTACCAATGAATGTGGTTAAAAAACGATTTATACCACAATCTGTTATCGAGCAAATTAATGATCAACAAGGCTTCATTACAGTAGCTTCTGAAGGCGTTAAATATGATGAGAAATATCGAAATATTGTAGAGCATTTGTTAGGTAGTACAATTATTGCTAAAGATTTAGAAACTGCCAATCAACTTGCGAGGTTAATTCAGTTCAAGCATAGAATTGTGACACTTGAAGGTGATGTGATTACGCCTGGTGGTGCTATGACCGGTGGTGGCAAAGAAAAGAAAGTAAGTTTGTTATCACAAAAAGATGAACTGAAAACGACTGAAGATAAGTATCAGAACTTTATGCAACAAACAACTCAAATCGAAGAGAATGTAAAAGCATTAAAACAAGAAGTTCAAAATATCGAACAGTCCTTAACTGAAACACAAGAAAAAGGTACTGAACTAAGAGCTAAAGAGCATGAAGTAACGTTACAATTAGATGCAGTATTAGCTAAAGAAAAGCGATTAAAAGACGAAAATGAAACGTTTGAATTTGAAAAGAATGATGGCTATAACTTTGTGAAAGGTCAAGAAACATTACAAGAAAAGAAAAATAAACTTGTAACGATTAAACAAGATATAGAGAAAATTGATAACGAAATCAATCAATTAAATGCATCTCTTTCACATAGCAAAGATAGTGAAAAAACGATTCAAAATACATTAAATGAAAAACGTTCAAATCTCGCAGTTGAAAAAGAACGAAATCGTTTGAAAGAACAAGACAAGAAACGTCTTAAAGAAGATTTAAATGAATATGAACATACGTTAACTAAGATTAATGACCAAATTGAATTAATCAATTCCGATGATTATATGGGTAGTGGTCAATTTGAAAAAGTCGAAAGTCAAATTCAACTGTTTACAGATAAAAAGCAAGAAATAGAAACGAAAATGATGGATAATCAAGATAAATATAAATCTATTCAAGAAGAAATTGAGCAAATTGAGCGCGATACGCAATCTATGCATCAAAGCATTTCTGGTTTAGAAACAGGCTTACAAGATATGGTTAGTAAGCACTCGAAAATAGATATTATGATTGAGCATCAATTGACACACTTAAATGAAACGTATCAATTAACTTTTGAAAAAGCACAATCATTGTATGAAATGCCAGAAGATATTTCAGAAGCAAGAAAAACAGTTAAATTAACGAAAATGTCTATAGATGAACTTGGACATGTAAATTTAAATGCGATTGAACAATTTAAAGAAGTTAATGAAAGATATACATTCTTAAGTGACCAAAGAACGGATTTATTAGAAGCAAAAGAAACATTAGAACAAGTCATATTAGAAATGGATGGCGAAGTATCTACTAGATTTAAAGAAACCTTTGATGAAGTGAATCATCATTTTGGAAATGTGTTTAAATCACTCTTCAATGGTGGACGTGCTGAGTTACAACTTACAGATAAAGATATTTTAGATGCTGGTGTTGAAATTGTCGTACAACCTCCAGGTAAGAATCGACAATACTTATCGCTACTTAGTGGTGGGGAACGTGCGCTATCTGCAATCAGTTTACTCTTTGCAATATTAAAAGCACGTACAGCGCCTTTTGTTATTCTAGATGAAGTTGAAGCTGCATTAGATGAACAAAATGTGATAAGATATGCAGAATATTTAGATCAACTTAAATCAGAAACTCAATTTATCGTCATTACACATAGAAAAGGCACAATGTCATACGCGGATAGCTTATATGGTGTTACAATGCAAGAAGCAGGCATTTCTAAACTTGTGAGTGTTAACTTAAAATCAATTAAAGAAGAAGAATTGGAGGCATTACAATCATGAGTTTTTTTAAACGATTAAAGGATAAATTCTCTCCTAGTGAAGAAAAAAACAAAGAGATTGAAAACCAAGAAGAACAACCAGTACAAGACTTAGAACCTGAGTCTAATGAAAAAGAAAATCCTGAAGCGGTTCAGTTTGATGATGGATTAATGTCATTAGATGAGTTTGAAGAATGGGAATCAGAACAACTTGGTGCTAAGTTCAAACAAGGATTAGAAAAATCTAGAGAGAACTTCCAAAATAAATTAAATGATTTATTAGCTGTTTATCGTAAAGTTGATGAAGATTTCTTTGAAGCATTAGAAGAAATGTTAATTCAAGCAGATGTTGGATTTAACACAGTTATGGAACTTGTTGATGAATTACGTATGGAAGCAAAACGCCAAAATATTAGTGAAACATCTGAATTAAGAGAAGTCATCGTTGAAAAAATAGTCGAAATTTATGTACAAGATGATGAAGATATTGATCGAATGAATATTGAAAATGACCGATTAAATGTTATATTAATGGTTGGTGTTAATGGTGTTGGTAAAACGACGACAATTGGTAAATTAGCACACCGTTATAAACAAGAAGGTAAAAAAGTTATGTTAGCAGCTGGAGATACTTTCCGTGCAGGTGCTATTGAACAATTGAAAGTTTGGGGAGAACGTGTTGGCGTAGAAGTAATTAGTCAAAAAGAAGGTTCTGACCCAGCAGCAGTTATGTATGATGCAGTAAATGCTGCTAAAAATAGAGGTGCTGATATTTTAATTTGTGATACTGCAGGACGATTACAAAATAAAGCAAACTTAATGAATGAATTACAAAAAGTTAGAAAAGTTATTGATCGCAATGTACCTGGAGCACCACATGAAGTATTATTAGCATTAGATGCTACAACTGGTCAAAACGCATTGTCACAAGCTAAATCATTTAAAGAAGTGACACAAGTTACAGGTATCGTATTAACGAAACTTGACGGAACAGCAAAAGGTGGTATCGTGTTAGCGATACGTAATGAATTACAAATTCCAGTTAAATTTGTAGGACTCGGTGAAAAACTTGATGACTTACAACCATTTGATGCAGAAAGCTATGTTTATGGATTATTTGCAGATATGATAGATGCGAATGAATCTGTTGAAAATACTACTGAAGAAGCTGATCAAAATGATGGAAAATAATGAACTTATAAAAACAATGAGAATGAATTACTTATTTGATTTTTATCAAGGGTTATTAACTGAAAAACAACGCAATTATTTAGAATTATATTATTTACAAGATTATGCACTAAGTGAAATTGCAGAGACATTTCATGTGAGTCGACAAGCAGTATATGATAATATAAAACGAACAGATGAATTATTAGAAGAGTACGAAACGAAATTACAGCTCTTTAAAAAATTTAAAGAAAGACAATCTATTATTGATGAATTAAAAAGATTGTCAGGAGATAATCAAGAACTTAATCAGGCGATAGAACGCTTAGAAATTCTTGAATAGGAGGAGAAATTTATGGCATTTGAAGGGTTATCCGAAAGACTTCAAGCCACGATGCAACGCATCAAAGGTAAGGGTAAAGTTACAGAGCAAGATATTAAAGCAATGATGCGTGAAGTACGATTAGCATTATTAGAAGCAGACGTTAACTTTAAAGTTGTTAAATCTTTTGTAAACACAGTATCTGAGCGTGCGTTAGGTGCAGATGTTATGCAATCTTTAACACCTGGACAACAAGTCATCAAGATTGTTCAAGATGAATTAACAACTTTAATGGGTGGAGAAAATAGTAAAATTAACATGAGCAGTAAACCACCTACTGTTGTGATGATGGTCGGTTTACAAGGTGCAGGTAAAACAACAACTGCAGGTAAATTAGCATTATTAATGAGAAAAAAATATAACAAAAAGCCATTACTTGTCGCATGTGATATTTATAGACCAGCTGCGATTCAACAGTTACAAACGGTTGGTAAGCAAATTGATATACCTGTATATACTGAAGGCGATCAAGTAAGTCCAAAACAAATTACTGAGAATGCGTTGAAATATGCACGTGAAGAACATTTAGACTTTGTTATTATCGATACAGCAGGTCGTCTGCATATTGACGAAGCATTAATGAATGAGCTTGTAGACGTTAAAGAAGTATCTAAACCAGATGAAATTATGCTTGTTGTAGACTCTATGACAGGTCAAGATGCTGTAAATGTTGCAGAATCATTTGATAATACATTAGATGTAACAGGTGTAACATTAACTAAATTAGATGGTGACACACGTGGTGGTGCAGCACTTTCAATCCGTTCTGTTACTGAAAAGCCAATTAAATTTATTGGTATGAGTGAAAAGCTAGATGGACTTGAATTGTTCCATCCAGAACGTATGGCATCTAGAATTTTAGGTATGGGTGACGTATTAAGTTTAATTGAAAAAGCCCAACAAGGTGTCGATGAAGAAAAAGCTAAAGAATTAGAAAAGAAAATGAGAACATCTTCATTTACGTTTGATGATTTCTTAGAACAATTAGAACAAGTTAAAGGATTAGGTTCGTTAGATGATCTGATGAATATGATTCCAGGTGCTAACAAAATGAAAGGCATGAAAAATGCTAACATGGATCCTAAACAAATCGATAATGTTCAAGCGATTATTCGTTCTATGACTTTAGAAGAAAGAAATAATCCTGACATTTTAAATGTTTCTAGAAAACGTCGTATTGCTAAAGGTTCAGGTCGTTCTTTACAAGAAGTAAATAGATTGATCAAACAATTTGGCGATATGAAGAAAATGATGAAACAATTTACAGGAAGCAATAAAAAAGGTAAAAAAGGTAAACGTGGCGGAAATCCATTCCAAGGCATGAACTTACCGTTCTAATAGAAGCGTGACGCATCTATAATATAGAGCAAAGTTATGGCAGCTATCTTTAAGTGATAATGCCAGCTTTGCTCTCTTATTTTGCATGAAATTTAAATTGGTAAAGAGAAAACACTTTACAAACAATTTATATCCTGTTATAGTATTTACTTGTAGAAAAGAAATTATAAATGAGTAAGGAGTTTTTTAAACATGGCAGTTAAAATTCGTTTAACACGTAAAGGGTCAAAAAGAAACCCATTTTATCGTATAGTAGTAGCAGATGCACGTTCTCCACGTGATGGTCGTATTATCGAACCAATCGGTACTTACAATCCAGTTGCTAAACCAGAAGCAGAAATCAAAGTTGACGAAGAGTTAGCTTTAAAATGGTTAGCTGACGGTGCAAAACCTACTGATACAGTTCGTGATATCTTATCAACTCAAGGTATCATGGAGAAATTCCATAATTCTAAACTTTCTAAGTAAAGCGTAGATTATATTGGAAAAATTAATACAAACAATTATAGTACCGCTCGTAGATTATCCGGAGAACATCAATATATCTAAAGATGAACAAGATTCTAGCATTACGTTCAATATAGACGTTCATGAAGAAGACATTGGCAGAATTATTGGTAAGAAGGGCAGAATGATTAAAGCAATTCGTACAATTGTGTCTGGTTCAATGAACGAGCAAGGCAAGAAAGTGTTTGTAGAAGTTAATTAAGAGTACCTAATTGGTGCTCTTTTTTAATGTTAATAATTAATGAAACAGTTGAGGAGGCACGGCTCAATGAATGTTGAAATAGGCAAAATTGTTAATACACATGGTATTAAAGGTGAAGTGAAAATATTATCAGATTCTGACTTTACCGATGAACGATTTCAAAAAGGTCAACTTATTACAGTTAAGAAAAATAATGAATCATTTTCATTTACTATAGCATCACATAGAATGCATAAGAATTTTCATCTTTTAACGTTTGAAGGTATTCATAACATTAATGATATCGAACATTTAAAAGGTTCTAAAATTTACCAAGAAGAATCAAATGAAGCGATTGAACTTGAAGAAAATGAATATTATTATTCAGACATTATTGGTTGTACAGTGTTCGTTGATGAAGAAGCGTTAGGTAGAGTAATCGAAATAATGGAGACAGGTGCTAACGATGTATGGGTCGTTAAGGGAGATAAAGAATATTTAATTCCTTATATTGAAGATGTTGTTAAACATGTTGATGTTGATCTGAAGACTATTAAAATTGAACCATTAGAAGGTTTATTAGACTGATGAAGATTGATTATTTAACACTGTTTCCTGAAATGTATGAAGGTGTACTCAATCATTCCATAATGAAACGAGCACAAGATAAAGAAATTGTTCAATTTAATACAGTGAATTTTAGAGATTTTGCGAATAATAAACATTCACAAGTTGATGATTACCCTTATGGTGGCGGACAAGGTATGGTCCTTAAACCAGAACCTGTATTCAATGCGCTTCAATCATTAGATAAAGATGAAAATACGCGCGTGATTTTAATGTGTCCACAAGGTGAGCCATTCACACAAGCGAAAGCGGAGTCTTTATCAGAAAGTGATCATATTATTTTTATTTGTGGTCATTATGAAGGATATGATGAGCGTATTAGAGAACATTGTGTAACGGATGAAATATCAATTGGAGACTTTGTATTAACAGGTGGAGAACTTGCGAGCATGACAATGACAGATGCAATCGTAAGACTAATACCAGGTGTTCTTGGTAATCAAGTATCACATGAAGATGATTCATTTTCATCTGGATTGCTAGAACATCCTCAGTACACAAGACCAGCTGATTATGAAGGTTTAAAAGTACCAGATGTATTATTATCTGGGAATCATGCAAACATTGAAAAATGGAGACATAAACAATCATTATTAAGAACACAACAGAGAAGACCAGATTTGTTAGAAAGTTATCCATTAACAGAAGCGGATAAACGTTTCTTAAATGATAACAAAAAATAGATTGAATCAACTTGTACAATGTGATATATTAATATAAGTGTGTGAGCACAAATTCACTATGATCCGCTGCTAGCATTTATATGAAACAATTACATTGGGCAAGAACATAGTCAGAAGGAGAGAATATAATGAGTAATAATAAGTTAATCGAAGCAGTAACAAAAGACCAATTACGTACGGATATTCCAACATTCCGTGCTGGTGACACTTTAACTGTACACGTACGTATCGTTGAAGGTAGCCGCGAACGTATCCAAGTGTTCGAAGGTGTAGTTATTAAACGTCGTGGTGGCGGAATTTCTGAAACGTTTACAGTTCGTAAAATTTCTTACGGTGTTGGTGTTGAGCGTACATTCCCTGTACACACTCCAAAAATCGAGAAAATCGAAGTTAAACGTCGCGGTAAAGTACGTCGTGCGAAACTTTACTACTTACGTAGCCTACGTGGTAAAGCTGCTCGTATTAAAGAAATTAGATAATATAAACCTTGGCATTGCTTGCTAAGCGTTTAAGTGATTGGGACATATATCCCGACACAAAATAAATAAGCATATCACTGAACTGATTACTCAGTTGCTGGTGATATGCTTATTTTTTATTGACTAATAAGGGTCGAATATATTTAAGTTTGCAGCTTCCTATTCACTTTTCTTGTGAAGACGATACTTAAAATAATTGAAACAAATGAAACCAAAATCATCGTTTTAAAATAGGGTGGTTGATAAGTGATTTCTATATCTTTGTCTTGTTGTTCTACATCAATACCTGACATAATGTGATTGACTTTGTGAATGGCTTTGTCTTTACCGTCTACTTTAGCCTTTAAGCCTTCTCTATACGGTATATTGATGACTGCTGTTCCTTTTTTGTGTTCTTTTAAAGATATATTAATTTTCCTGTTTTTTTCATGGTAAGTATAACGTTTCTCTTTATGAGCTTGCTTCAACGTTTGATAATTTTCACCATATAAACCTTGTAATTGTAATTTATATTTCCCATTCGTTAATGAGATAAATATTTTACCATCTTTAGGTACTGGCACACGATAAAGTAAATCATCTTGATTCATGCGATATTTTGAATCTTGGAAGAGACGATTATTTGGATAATCATTTACTTGAATTGTAAAGTTTGATTGTGGTAATTCCCGTTCTAAATGTAACATTAAATATAAATCTTGATATCGATTCGTTAACTTTTTAGGTAGCTGAATCGTTAAACCATCTCCATTTCGAGGCACGGTCAACATATTGTGTTGATAATCGGCATCACGTGTTGTAATGGTAGTTTGATTTAAAAGATTCGGTGTTTTGTTTATTTCTGAATTAACTTTATCTTTATCTGTTGTAACAACACCTTTTATCATGGCATGTTCAAGATCTAATGGATTATCAATATCATTGGCATCATAATATTGATCGGTTACTTTAACTGCAGGTAACGGTTGCTCATTTTCCAATATTTGATATTTCCCATCGTCTTGAATCAATTTAAAGTTTGCTGGTGATGATTTCTGGTATGATTTCTTCATTATATACTTTGTTGACCAAAGACTGTATAAGTTTGATCGATCTTGCATATCGCTATAACGACTTAATGATTCATTCTGTAGATTAACTTTTGCATCTTCAAATAGATATTGATTCAAACTGCCATCAAAAATACTAGAGTATAAACTAAGACCTTTAAAATGTTGATACATAGGTGTATTGTCTTGTGTTAATACGCGCCATCCTAATCTTTCATCAGGATTCAATTGATGATTTAAATGTGATACATGACTGCGTTGTAAACCACTATCAAACGTACTAGCTTGAATAAAGAATTTATTCGCACGTCTTTCATGATCATCGTGATAGATTTGGTTCTTACTATAATCTTTTGAGACTAAGAAAGAAGTTAACAAAATCATTGTCGCAAATACAATTGTTAATAAACGTGTAAAACGCTTTATGGTTAATACGAGTAATCCTATTATAAATAGAATAGGTACCATCCAAATCCAACTGACATAATCTTTAGTTACGAAATAACTTGAAAAAATGACAACAAAACCTGGTATCGCCGTGATGATATATTGCTTGATACTGATCGATTTAAAGTAATATACGTAACTTGCAATTAAACCACTAGAAAAGAACGTTAATAAATAATGCCATCTTTTTTGTGGAGCAGAAAAGCCATTAAAAATACTATCTACATAAGGTATAAAACTCGCAATCATTAAGATGATTGTGAAAATACTAAATAATCTATAATAATAATGTTTGTAAAGCTTTATTGTTAAAAGTGCCTGAATGGCTATAAAAAGTACAACAATTAAATAATTGTCATAGAATATATTGTCATGTTTATTAAAGTTAGACAGTAATGGAATCGTTCCATTATAAATTGCACGATTATTCCCAATGAAACCATTGGCAGAGTGGAAGAAAATAAATAAACTACTTCCAAGACCAAGTATACTTGCTACTACAAGTAATTTGAGTTGTTGTATTCTTGGTACGATATCAGCCTTATGTTGAAAAATAAATCGATAGAAAAAGTAAATGAGCCCTGTTAAAAACTGATAGTATGCAAAATAAAAGTTATTGATAAACGTTAAGGCAACGATTAAGATAAACATGCCAATCTTTTTATCTTTTAAAAATCTTTCAATACTGAATAATAATAATGGTAATAGTACAAAGACATCGCTAAAGAATGGCCAATATACAGTAAATCTAAAATAAATAGGAGAAACTGCAAATAGAAAAGCAGCAACTATTGAAGCAGTTCGATTTAAGCCAATCTTCTTAACATACAAAAAGGTAAAACTCATAATTAAAAATGACTTTACGATTGATATGACAATGGCATTCTGAGCCCAAAATAACATATGATTCGTATTAAAATGGAAGATAAATGAGCCTAACCAAACAAAAATGACATTTATAATGAACAAAATATTTGTAGAGAAGTAATAAGACAAATCCATAAACATATCTCCACCAAGACCTAAATCAGTTGAATAGAAAAATGTTCCATGTGTCCAATGTTCATATAAATACATTTGAATTGGCAACATTTGTTCGATGCCATCATTTGGACCAGTAAAAATAATACCATCTTTAAAATAGCGATAAAGTATGTAACTATGACCTAAAATGGCTAAAATACCGAAAAGTAAAATGTATTTAAAAATAGTGTTGTTATTCAAAAATGTTTTGCTTTTATTTATCATTTGATTCACCTATATGTGTTATTCGTGAGATTTAAGGTTTGTTTGTTGAATAATATATTTTGGTCTATCTTTTGTTTCATAATAAATTCGACCAATGTATTCACCTATAACACCTAAACTAAATAATTGAAGGCCACCTAGGAATAAAATGGCAGAAATAATTGTGAAATAACCGGGTTCTTCGATGCCATGTATCATAATATTTATAAATGTAATTAAAATATATAGAAGACAGATAAACATTGTAATACCACCAAAATAAAAGCATAGTCGAAGCGGTTTATTATTAAAACTAACGATACCATCAATTGCGTAATCGATTAATTTAAAGCTGGAATATTTAGAACGTCCTTGATTTCTATCTTGATGATTATATGTAATCGTTGTCTTATTAAAGCCAACCCATTCAAAAATACCTTTAGAGAATCGATTATACTCAGTCATTTTAATGATAGATTGTACAACTTCTTTAGAGATTAATCGAAAGTCACCTTCACCACTTTTTAACTTAACATCAATCATATTTCTAGATAATTTATAGAATATTTTAGCTGGAATTCTTTTGAAAAATGACTCTTTGTCGCGATTGCGTAATGCGACAACTTGTTGATAGCCTTCAAGATGTAATTCAATCATTTGAGGGATTATCTCGGGTGGGTGTTGAAGGTCTGAATCCATAATAATAACAGCATCGCCTATACTGTGCTCAAGTCCACAATACATAGCAGATTCTTTGCCGAAATTTTTAGAGAAAGATATGTATTTAACATGCTTGTCTTTTTCTGATAGTGATTGAATTAAATTTAAAGAAGCATCTGTAGAACCATCATCAACAAAAATGATTTCGAATTGATGTGGCAAATTTAAAAAGACGTTTGATACTTTTTCATGTAAAATAGAGATGTTAGTTTCCTCATTATAAAGAGGAACTATAATTGAAATAAACATAACAAACCTCCTATATAGATATGGTTAATATATCATATTTCGATAGTTTAAGATAAGAAAGGATAAATATAAATGACAATTCAATGGTTTCCAGGTCATATGGCCAAAGCGAGACGCGAAGTAACAGAACAATTAAAAATGGTAGATGTGGTATTCGAATTAGTCGATGCACGTATTCCGTTATCTTCAAGAAATCCAATGATTGATGACATTGTTAAACAAAAACCTCGTGTTGTAATACTTAATAAAAAAGATATGTCAAAACAAAGTGAGACAGATAAATGGACGCAATACTTTAAAAATCAAGGCTTTTTCCCAGTTCAAATTGATTCGAAACATGGTAAGCATTTAGGCGAGCTTATGAAAGCTGCACAAGCTGCCACTAAAGAAAAATTTGATAGAGAAAAACGTAAAGGTCTTCGTCCGAGAGCAATTAGAGCAATGATTGTTGGTATTCCGAATGTAGGTAAATCCACACTTATCAATAAATTAGCCAAAAAATCAATTGCTAAAACAGGTAATACACCGGGTGTAACGAAAAAACAACAATGGATTAAAGTAGGAAAAGAATTAGAATTGTTAGATACACCAGGGATTTTATGGCCAAAATTTGAAGACCAAACAATCGGTAAAAAGCTAAGTTTAACAGGCGCAATTAAAGACAGTATTGTACATTTAGATGAAGTTGCGATATATGGATTAAACTTTTTAATCGATCATGATCCAGAAAAATTAAAACAATTTTATCAAATAGAATTACCTGAAGATAGTGATGTTATCGGATTGTTCGATCAAATAGGTAAAAGAAGAGGCATGTTAAAACGTGGTAATGAAGTGGATTATGAGTCTGTTACTGAGTTAATCATTAGAGATTTACGTAATGCTAAAATTGGTCATTACTGCTTCGATATATATGAAGAAATGAAGGATGGCATGCATGAAACAGAAGAGCATTAAAGAAATTGTTGAAGAGATTAATCAATATTTAAAGATTCAAGAAGTTGAAGCATCACCTTATAACGAAGATGAACGTAAAGGAGTTCAAAATGCTTTAAGCAAGCGAATCAAGCAGTTAGAAAAAATAGAACAACTTCATCTTAAATATATTCAAATGAATCAATATGAAAAACAAGTATTAGACTTAAACAAAGATGCTGTAATTTGTGGGATTGATGAAGTAGGGAGAGGTCCACTTGCAGGTCCAGTCGTAGCAAGCGCGGTCATTCTTGAACAAGATCATCAATATTTAGGCATTACAGATTCGAAAGCTTTATCACAAGCTAAACGTTCTTATTTCGAACAAGAAATATATAATCGTGCACGTGCGGTAGGTATTGGCATTGCAACGGTAGAAGAAATTGATGAACTCAATATATATGAAGCAACAAAGGTAGCGATGCAACGAGCGATAGATCAATTGTCAATCAAACCAGACCACTTGTTGATTGATGCGATGAAGTTAGATAATGGCATTCCACAAACATCTATTATAAAAGGAGACTTAAATAGTGTTTCTATAGCAGCAGCGAGTGTGATTGCTAAAGAATATCGTGATAAGTTAATGTCCCAATACCATATTGAGTATCCTGGATATGATTTTGATAAAAATAAAGGTTACGGCACAAAATCACATTTAGAAGGGCTCGAAAATTATGGTATTACACCGATACACCGTAAAACTTTCGAACCTATCAAATCAAAAGTGAAATATTAGTCTAACAATTCGTAAAATTGGACTCTCCTTGTTTACAATAACGCTTACATTTTCTATAATTGAGAAGTAAGCAAACATTATTGTATGTATTAGGAGGATGGAGAATGAATATCCATGAGTATCAAGGTAAAGAGATTTTTCGCTCTATGGGCGTAGCTGTACCTAATGGTTCAGTGGCTTTTTCACCTGCTGAAGCAGTAGAAAAAGCGAAAGAATTAGATTCAAATGTATATGTTGTTAAAGCGCAAATCCATGCTGGTGGACGTGGTAAAGCTGGTGGCGTTAAAATTGCTAAATCAATTGATGAAGTACGTGAATATGCTAAAGAATTATTAGGCAAAGTACTTGTTACACATCAAACTGGCCCTGAAGGTAAAGAAGTAAAACGTCTTCTTATCGAAGAAGGATGCGATATTCAAAAAGAATATTACATTGGGTTCATTATCGATAGAGCTACAGATAGAATTACTTTAATGGCTTCAGAAGAAGGCGGAACTGAAATTGAAGAAGTTGCTGCAGAAACACCTGAAAAAATCTTCAAAGAAGTGATTGATCCTGTTACTGGATTAATGCCTTACCAAGCTAGAAGAATAGCATTTAATATTAACATCCCTAAAGAATCAGTTAACAAAGCTGTTAAATTAATGATGTCTTTATATAATGTGTTTGTAGAAAAAGACTGCTCAATTGTTGAAATTAACCCACTTGTTACGACAGGTAGTGGTGAAGTATTAGCACTTGATGCAAAAGTAAACTTCGATGATAATGCTTTATTCCGACATAAAGATATCGTTGAAATGCGTGATTTAGAAGAAGAAGATGAAAAAGAAATCGAAGCTTCTAAATACGATTTATCTTATATCGCACTAGATGGAAACATTGGTTGTATGGTAAACGGAGCTGGCTTAGCTATGGCTACGATGGATACAATTAATCACTTTGGCGGTAATCCGGCTAACTTCCTTGACGTTGGGGGCGGCGCAACAAAAGAAAAAGTTACTGAAGCATTCAAAATCATCTTAGGTGATTCACAAGTTGAAGGTATCTTTGTAAATATTTTCGGTGGAATCATGAAATGTGATGTCATTGCTGAAGGTATTGTAGCTGCTGCTAAAGAAGTTGAATTAGATATGCCTTTAGTTGTAAGACTTGAAGGTACTAATGTTGAACAAGGTAAACAAATCTTAAAAGAATCTGGTTTAGCAATCGAGCCAGCATCTATCATGGCTGATGGTGCTCAAAAAATTGTTAAATTAGTTCAAGAACGATAAGAAAGGCGGAGAGTTACGTGAGTGTATACATCGATAAAAATACAAAAGTATTAGTTCAAGGTATTACGGGTGCAACAGCACTTTTCCATACTAAACAAATGCTAGAATACGGTACTCAAATCGTTGCTGGGGTAACACCTGGTAAAGGTGGGCAAGTGGTTGAAGGTGTACCAGTATTTAACACTATAGAAGAAGCAGTGGCTGAAACTGGCGCAACTGTTTCAGTAATATATGTACCAGCTCCATTTGCGGCTGATGCAATTATTGAAAGTGCAGATGCTGAATTAGACTTAGCTATTTGTATCACTGAACATATTCCTGTTATTGATATGATTAAAGTTAAGAGATACTTAGAAGGTAAGAAAACGCGCTTAGTAGGACCAAACTGTCCTGGTGTGATCACTGCAGACGAATGTAAAATTGGTATTATGCCTGGTTACATCCATAAAAAAGGTCACGTAGGCGTAGTTTCACGTTCAGGTACATTAACATATGAAGCGGTTCATCAATTAACTCAAGCAGGTATCGGTCAAACGACAGCTGTTGGTATTGGCGGGGACCCAGTTAATGGTACAGACTTCATTGATGTATTAAAAGCATTTAATGAAGATGACGAAACATATGCAGTTGTTATGATTGGTGAAATCGGTGGTACAGCTGAAGAAGAAGCAGCTGAATGGATTAAAGCTAACATGACAAAACCAGTAGTTGGATTCATTGGTGGTCAAACAGCACCTCCAGGAAAACGTATGGGTCATGCTGGAGCAATCATTTCAGGCGGTAAAGGTACTGCATCTGAAAAAATCAAAACTTTAAATGACTGTGGTATTGATACAGCAGATACACCATCTGTAATCGCTGAAACACTTATAAACCGTATTAAAAAAGAAGACGGTTTATATGAAAAATGTCTAACAGTTAAATAATAACCATATATATAAGTACAGTGTCTTTCTTCAATAGAAAAGCACTGTGCTTATTTGGTGTTTAAATTTATATATCCCACTAATGAACTAATTTTTAGTTTGTTAGTGGTTTTTTTGTAGACAATATTAAATGCATAAACTATAATATATGTAAAATATTAACAAACAGGAGTGAGGCATGAATCACAACAATGAAGCAGTATATGTAAATACACTAACATCAAGATTAAATGAAGAAGCTCATGATTTTGAGATTATGAATAAAGTTAAAGGGTTCTTATAATAAACTTTACACATCACCATTTGTACAATTATACAAAGCTAAAAACACCCTCCAATCAATACTTCAAGAAATGAATCTAAACCTACCAATAAATCACTATATAGTATTTTCAAATCCCACATTTACATTTAGAAACCACATACCAAACCGCTCGCAAGTACTATTGCACTCAGAATTTTATAAATTTCCAAAACTATTTAGATCACAGCAAATCCATCCATAAAGATAAGCAAATAATTCAGCAAATTATAGGTAAGCAGCAAATATTTACTCATAGATTTAAACCAGTCGAAAGGGTTGCTTTTAATAAGATTGCGAAAGGTATAAAATGTCCAGGTTGTAAAAAGTTACATACTATTATAATTGAAGAAAAGAAGAAGATTATACCTTGTACAAATTGTTTGAAAAAATTTAAACGGGTGGAACTTTACTATTTCAACATAATGGAACTAGCCATAATAAAAGAAAAAGAAGGATTTACGATACCGGGAGCAGTTGAATGGTGTGAAGCAAATAATGTTCAAACTGTAAAAAGAATATGCAATCAACATTTTAAGAGTAAAGGTCAAAGGTATAAGACTTATTATTTAGAAGAATTTAGTAGGTGATGCGACGCTAACGATCAAAAGTGAGGAACAAAATCGTTAGAAATTCTAACGTCCAAGAAAGTAAAGCAAGATCGTTAGCCGTTTAAAATTTTAAAAATGAGGAGTGAACGCTGCGCTAACGATCAAGAGTGTAAAACAAGATCGTTAGAAATTCTAACACTCAAGAAACCAAAACAAGATCGTTAGCCGCCCGCCAAAAATAGAAAAAATCTACATTATAAGAGGTGTATATTTATGAATGATTATCAACAATCAATTTTGAAATTAATTTACAGTGGTTTTACGACTAATCAAATTCACAAGATGATTCGTTATGATCCTGAGTTAAATTTTCTTTCATATAGAACAGCGTTTATTGATTTTGTATATAAAAGTGGTTTAAAAGAGAGAACAATATTAACGATGTATCACAAATATAATGATAGTAATATAGATAAAATACGTTCTTCATTAGAGAAAAGAAATATTCAAATGGTGTTTTCTGATGAGGATTGTTATCCAACTTTATTAAAGGAAATTTATGATTATCCACTTGTACTTTTTGGAATGGGTAAAATGTCGTTATTGCAAAATAAACAAAAATTGGCTATAGTCGGTTCAAGGAAGGCTACACAATATTCAGAACAAATTTGTGATGCCATCGTGCCAGAACTTGTTAAGTCGCATATTACAATTGTTTCTGGTATGGCAATGGGTGCAGATTATTTTGCGCATTTAAAAACGATAGAGTATAGTGGTCAAACAATAGGCGTTGCCGCATTTGGTTTAGATTACCATTATCCTAAGGCGACACAATATATTAGTGAACTGATGCGTAAAGATCACCTCGTCATATCTGAGTATTATCCAACAACGAAAGTTCAAAAATGGCGTTTTCCAGAAAGAAATCGTATTATTAGTGGATTGTCACAAGGTGTATTAGTAACTGAAGCAAATGAACGTAGTGGTTCTTTAATCACGATAGACTTGGCATTGGAACAAAATAGAAATGTTTATTGTTGCCCGGGCACGATTTTTCAATCTTTAAGCAAAGGTGGCAATAATAGAATAAAAGAAGGTGCTAAGCTCGTACAAAATGCTCAAGATATCGTTGAGGATTATTGTATATTTACTGAACAAAAATAAATTTTATAAAATGTTTTAATTGACAAAGCTGAATTTATCAGTTTATCATTTACATTTGTAATCAATAGAATAGCAAGGGGGACTTACTTTGGCAGAAAATCTTGTCATCGTTGAATCGCCCGCAAAAGCAAAAACCATTGAAAAATATTTAGGAAAAAAATATAAAGTCGTTGCATCTATGGGGCATGTTAGAGATTTACCTCGTAGTCAAATGGGCGTAGATGTTGAAAATAATTATGAACCTAGATATATTACGATTCGCGGCAAAGGGCCAGTTGTTAAAGATTTAAAACGCTATGCAAAAAAAGCAAAAAACGTTTATCTCGCAAGTGACCCCGATCGTGAAGGTGAAGCAATTGCGTGGCATTTAGCACATATATTAGATATAGATGAAAATAAAAAATCAAGAGTCGTATTTAATGAAATAACAAAAGATGCAGTAAAAGATAGCTTTAAGCATCCTAGAGAAATTGAACATGAATTAGTTGATGCACAACAAGCGAGACGTGTATTAGATAGACTTGTTGGGTATAACATTTCTCCAGTGTTATGGAAGAAAGTTAAAAAAGGTTTATCAGCAGGTCGTGTACAATCTGTTGCATTAAGACTCGTTATAGATCGTGAAAACGAAATTAATAATTTTAATCCAGAAGAATACTGGACAATCGAAGGTTTATTTAAACATAAAACTAAAACATTTAGTGCGAAGTTTTTACATGAGAAAAGTAAACCCGTTAAATTAAAAAATGAAAAAGACGTACAAAAAATTACAACACAATTAGATGGAGATAAATTTGAAGTTACACAAGTCACTAAGAAAGAAAAATTAAGATATCCTGCGAAATCATTTACAACTTCATCTTTACAACAAGAAGCATCACGTAAGTTGAATTTTAAAGCTAGAAAAACGATGATGTTAGCACAACAATTATACGAAGGTATAGATTTGAAAAAACAAGGTACTGTTGGTTTGATTACTTATATGAGAACGGACTCTACACGTATAGCTGATAGTGCTCAAGCTGAAGCAGCATCATTTATTGAAAAAGAGTACGGTAAAGAGTATTTATCTAAGGCAAAAGCAACAAAAGGTAAACAAGGCGCACAAGATGCCCATGAAGCAGTTAGACCGACAAGTGTGGAACGTACACCAGATCAAATGAAAACATTCTTATCTAGAGATCAGTATCGATTATATAAATTGATTTGGGAACGTTTTATGGCAAGTCAAATGGCACCTGCTATTGCTGATACAGTTGCAGCAGATATTACACAAGGCGATTTAAAATTCAGAGCAAATGGTCAAACAATCAAATTTAAAGGTTTCATGAAAGTATATGTTGAAGCTAAAGATGATACTGATGAAGAAAAAGAAGGTAAATTACCACCGTTAGAAAAAGGTGACATCGTTACGGCTGAGAAAATCGATCCAAAGCAACATTTCACTCAACCACCACCACGATACACTGAAGCACGTTTAGTTAAAACTTTAGAAGAATTAAGAATCGGTAGACCTTCAACTTATGCACCTACAATCGATACGATTCAAAAAAGAAACTACGTAAAATTAGACCAGAAACGATTTGTGCCTACAGAGTTAGGAGAAATCGTACATGAGTCAGTTAAAGAATACTTCCCTGAAATTATCGATGTTGACTTTACAGTTAATATGGAAACATTGCTAGATAAAGTAGCAGATGGTGAAATTGAGTGGAAGAAAGTCATAGATATGTTCTATGAAAACTTTAAAATCGATGTAGCAAGAGCAGAAGAAGAAATGGAGAAAATTGAAATTAAAGATGAACCTGCCGGTGAGGATTGCGAATTATGTGGTTCACCAATGGTTTATAAAATGGGCCGATATGGTAAGTTTATGGCTTGTTCAAATTTCCCAGATTGTAGAAATACAAAAGCAATCATTAAAACGATTGGCGTTAAATGTCCTAAGTGTAAAGAGGGAGAAGTTGTCGAACGTAAATCTAAAAAGAACAGAGTGTTCTATGGTTGTTCAAGATACCCAGAATGTGATTATACATCATGGGATAAACCTTTAGATCGTTCATGTCCTAAATGTGAAACAGTACTTGTTGAACGTAAGAAAGGAAAAACAGCTCAAGTTATATGTCCAAATTGTGACTATAAAGAGCAAGAACAAAAATAGTTATCATACAGTGCAAAAAGTTATTTTTAACATAACTTTTTGCACTTGTTTTTTGATTTATTGTTTTAATAGTAAAACGTCACTAATTTTTAAAATTTATCATCACTTTATCATTTGATTAAATTCAGATTTGTTATACAATTCAATATGGAATAAAAAATTCGAAAATCAAGGAGGCATAAATAATGACTTCAATTAATGTTATCGGTGCTGGATTAGCAGGTTCGGAAGCGGCATATCAAATTGCCAAGAGAGGATTCAATGTTAATCTATATGAAATGAGACCGGTAAAACAAACACCAGCGCATCATACAGATAAATTTGCAGAACTTGTATGTTCTAATTCACTAAGAGGTAATCAATTAACAAATGCTGTCGGTGTCTTAAAAGAAGAAATGAGACAATTAGATTCATTAATTATAAAAGCAGCAGATAATGCGCGTGTACCAGCGGGAGGTGCACTAGCTGTCGATCGACATGATTTTGCGGGATATATTACAGACACGCTAAAAAATCATCCGAATATTACAGTAAAGAACGAAGAAATTACAAAGATACCTGATGGGCCAACAATTATTGCAACAGGTCCTTTAACGACAGAAAGTTTAACGAAACAAATTATGAACATTACGGGTGAAGAACAACTGTACTTCTATGACGCAGCTGCACCAATTATTGAAAAAGAATCTATTAACATGGATAAAGTATATTTGAAATCACGCTATGACAAAGGTGATGCAGCATACTTAAATTGTCCAATGACTGAAGAAGAATTCAATACTTTTTATGATGCACTTATAAATGCTGAAGTTGTGCCTTTAAAAGAATTCGAAAAAGAAATTTATTTTGAAGGTTGTATGCCATTTGAAGTTATGGCAGAACGTGGTAAGAAAACTTTATTATTTGGTCCTATGAAGCCTGTAGGTTTAGAAGATCCTAAAACTGGTAAAAGACCATATGCAGTTGTTCAATTAAGACAAGATGATGCAGCTGGAACTTTATATAATATCGTAGGTTTCCAAACACATTTAAAATGGGGCGCGCAAAAAGAAGTTATTTCACTTATACCTGGATTAGAAAATGTTGATATCGTACGTTACGGTGTGATGCATCGAAATACTTTCATTAATTCACCAAATGCTCTTAAAGAAACTTATCAATTAAAATCAAGAGAAGATTTATTCTTTGCTGGTCAAATGACTGGTGTAGAAGGATATGTTGAAAGTGCAGCGAGTGGACTGATTGCAGGAATTAATGCAAGTAAACTCGTTTCTGGACTTGATCCAATCGTTTTCCCTCGAGAAACAGTAATCGGAAGTATGGCTTATTACATTACACATGCGAATAATAATAAGAACTTCCAACCGATGAATGCGAACTTTGGTTTATTACCTACATTAGAAAAACGTATTAAAGACAAGAAAGAACGATATGAAACACTTGCAAATCGTGCATTAAAACATTTAGATTCATTTAAAGTAATGCTTTAGTAAATTATTTTAAGATTTTTTAGAATTGTGATACAATTCAGATAAAATGGGAGGAATGAGTTATGGTACATACAATTGAACAACAGTTTGTTGATATGTTAACTTATGAAAAACATTTTTCCACCCATACTTTAAATGCATATCAACTTGATTTGAATGAATTTAATGATTTTTTACAATCAGAACATTTATCCTTAGAATCATTTGAATATAAAGATGCAAGGAGATACCTTGCGTTTTTGTATGATAAAGGACATAAAAGGACGAGTGTTTCGCGTAAAATTTCTACATTAAGATCTTTATATCAATATTGGATGAGTGTTGATAGTGATATTCAGAATCCATTTATTCAACTTGTACATCCAAAAAAAGAACATCATTTACCAAGCTTTTTCTATGAAGAAGAAATGGAAAAGCTATTTAAGACACTAGATGATGGTAAAAAAACGAATATAAGAGATCGCGTCATACTTGAGTTGCTTTATGCAACAGGTATTCGAGTGTCAGAATTAGTTCATATTCAAATAAGTGATATTGATTTGAATTATGCATTTGTCAAAGTGCTAGGTAAAGGGAATAAAGAACGTATTGTTCCTTTTGGAGAGTATTGTCAAAGTGCAATCGTTGACTATATTGAACAATTTAGAAGTCAAATGCGTTTAGATCATGATTTCTTGATAGTAAACATGAGAGGTAAACCTATAACTGAACGTGGTGTAAGATATGCACTCAACGAAATCGTAAAGAGAACGCAAGGTGTGTATCATATTCACCCTCATAAATTAAGGCATACTTTTGCAACACATTTGTTGAATCAAGGAGCCGATATGAGAAGTGTTCAAAGTTTATTAGGACATGAAAGTTTATCCACGACAAGTCAATATACACATGTTACAAAAGATCAATTAAGAAAAGTATACTTATCAGCACATCCACGTGCGTAAAGGAGATTTGATAATGAGTTCTTCATTACATGCTACAACTATATTTGCAATAAGACATAATGGTCATTCTGCAATGGCAGGTGACGGTCAAGTTACATTAGGTGAGCAAGTCATCATGAAACAAACAGCAAGAAAAGTTAGAAGATTATATCATGATAAAGTTGTTGCTGGTTTCGCTGGCAGTGTTGCAGACGCATTTACTTTATTCGAAAAATTTGAAGTTAAATTACAAGAATATAGCGGTAATTTAACGAGAGCTGCAGTTGAGCTTGCTCAAGAATGGCGTGGAGATAAAATGTTACGTCAACTTGAAGCGATGCTCATTGTTATGAACGAAACAGATTTATTAGTCGTAAGTGGTACTGGAGAAGTAATTGAGCCAGATGATGGTATCATTGCAATTGGTTCTGGTGGTAATTACGCTTTAAGTGCTGGTAGAGCGCTTAAATCATATGCACCTCATTTATCGGCTAAAGAAATTGCAGAAGCTTCACTTAATACGGCTGCAGATATTTGTGTATTTACAAACCATGAAATAAAAGTTGAAGAAATATAATTGGAGGGGTTTAAGGTTGTCACAAAATCAATTAAAAATGACACCGCATGATATCGTTGATCGATTAAATGATCATATCATTGGTCAACAAGATGCTAAGCGTAAAGTAGCAATAGCTTTAAGAAATCGCTATAGACGAAGTTTATTAGATGAACAACTTAGAAACGAAATCATACCTAAAAACATTCTAATGATAGGTCCTACAGGTGTAGGTAAGACTGAAATAGCTAGAAGAATGGCTAGATTAGTTGGTGCACCTTTTGTAAAAGTAGAAGCTACTAAATTTACTGAAGTAGGTTATGTAGGTAGAGATGTTGAAAGTATGATACGTGACCTTGTTGAAGTTGGTCGTCGACTTGTTAAAGAAGAAAAGAAAAAAGGCGTTCTTGATGAGGCAACTCAAAAAGCTAATGAAAAATTAGTGAAATTGCTTGTGCCAAGTATGAAGAAAAAAGCACAAAGTAATAGTAATAATCCATTAGAGTCATTGTTTGGTGGACAATTCCCAAACTTCAATCAACAAGAAGAAGTCGAAGAAACACCAACCGAAGAAATAAAAACAAAGCGTGAAGATATTAAGAAACAATTATTAAACGGTGAACTTGAAGAAGAAATCGTCAAAATAAAAGTAGAACAAGAACAACAAACACTTGGCATGATGGGAATGGAAAACAACCCTCAAATGCAAGATATGCTTAGTCAAATGATGCCTAAGAAAAAAGTTGAAAGAAACTTGCCAGTTAAGTCAGCGCGAAAAATTTTAACAGATGAGATTGCGAATGAATTGATTGACCAAGAGTCCGTTAATGAAGAAGCGATTCAATTAACTGAACAAATGGGCATGGTATTCATCGATGAAATCGATAAAATTGCTGTGAGCAACAGTAACGGTGGTCAAGATGTATCTCGACAAGGTGTACAAAGAGATATCTTACCAATTGTTGAAGGTAGTGTCGTTCAAACGAAATATGGTTCAATTAATACTGAACACATTTTGTTTATTGGCGCAGGTGCGTTCCATATGTCTAAACCAAGTGATTTAATACCTGAGTTACAAGGTAGATTTCCAATTCGTGTTGAATTAGATAGTTTAACAACTGAAGATTTCGTTAAAATATTAAAAGAACCGAAACAATCACTTCTTGATCAATACAAAGCATTGTTGGAAACTGAAATGGTGACAATCAACTTTACAGATGAAGCCATTAATCGTTTAGCTGAAATTGCTTTTCAAGTTAACCAAGAGACAGATAATATCGGAGCAAGAAGGCTGCATACTATACTTGAAAAAATGCTAGAAGATCTTTCTTTCGAAGCATCGAATATGCCAAATGCAGTTGTAGATATAACACCTGAATATGTTAATCAAAAATTAGAATCTATTGCGACAAATAAAGACTTAAGCGCATTTATTCTATAAAAAAGGAGAAAAAATTAAATGAGTTTATTATCAAAGACAAGAGAATTAAATACGTTATTACAAAAGCATAAAGGTATTGCTGTAGATTTTAAAGATATGGCTAAAACTATCAGTGATGTAACGGTGACAAATGTATTCATCGTATCAAGAAGAGGTAAAATTTTAGGTTCAAGCTTAAATGAATTGTTAAGCAATGAACGTATTATCAAAATGTTAGAAGATAGACATATTCCTAAAGAATATACTGATCAATTAATGCATGTAGAACAAACTAAATCAAATATCGGAATTGAAGAAGTATTAACAGTATTCCCACCAGAAAACAAAGAATTATTCGTAGATAGTCAAACAACTATTTTCCCAATTCTTGGTGGTGGTGAACGTTTAGGTACATTAGTTGTTGGACGTGTATCTCAAGATTTCAATGACAATGACTTAGTACTTGGTGAATATGCAGCTACTGTTATTGGTATGGAAATATTAAGAGAAAAACATAATGAAATTGAACAAGAAGCAAGAGACAAAGCAGCAATCAATATGGCAATTAACTCACTTTCATATTCAGAAAGAGAAGCAATTGAACATATCTTTGAAGAACTTGGTGCACCTGAAGGTTTATTAGTTGCTTCAAAAGTTGCTGATAGAGTAGGTATCACAAGATCTGTAATCGTCAATGCATTAAGAAAATTGGAAAGTGCTGGCGTAATTGAATCTCGTTCTTTAGGAATGAAAGGTACATTTATTAGAATTAAAAAAGAAAAATTCTTAGATGAGTTAGGTTTATCTAAATAAAATACTTGATGAACAGTATAAGATATGATATATTTGAAAACGGCTATAAAAGCCAAATTCACACATAATCACGGAAATTATGGGATTGGTGCAACTTAAATAAGTTGTTTCTATAATAAGTGTTTATGGCGGAATAAAACCAATTAGGAGGAATTATCATGGCAGTTATCTCAATGAAACAATTGCTTGAAGCAGGTGTTCACTTCGGTCACCAAACACGCCGTTGGAACCCAAAAATGAAAAAATACATTTTCACAGAAAGAAACGGTATCTACATTATCGATTTACAAAAAACAGTTAAAAAAGTTGACGAAGCTTACAACTTTATTAAATCTGTTTCTGAAGAAGGCGGTAAAGTATTATTCGTAGGTACTAAAAAACAAGCACAAGAGTCAGTTAAAGAAGAAGCTGAACGTGCTGGACACTACTACATTAACCAAAGATGGTTAGGTGGTATCTTAACTAACTATAAAACAATCTCTAAACGTGTAAAACGTATTTCTGAAATTGAAAAAATGGAAGAAGACGGTACGTTTGATGTATTACCTAAAAAAGAAGTTGTAGAACTTAAAAAAGAATATAACCGTTTAATCAAATTCTTAGGCGGTATTCGTGATATGAAATCAATGCCTCAAGCATTATTCGTAGTAGACCCTCGTAAAGAGCGTAATGCGATTGCTGAAGCACGTAAATTAAACATTCCAATCGTTGGTATTGTTGATACAAACTGTGATCCAGATGAAATCGACTATGTTATCCCTGCGAACGATGATGCTATTCGTGCTGTTAAATTGTTAACTGGTAAAATGGCTGATGCTATTTTAGAAGGTCAACAAGGCGTTTCAAATGAAGATGTTGCTGAAGAGCAAAACATCGACTTAAACGAAACAGAACAAGCACCTGAAGAAGAATCAACTGAAACTACTGAAGCATAATTTCAAAAAGGTGATAAGGTTCTATAACTTATCACCTTTTTTTAGAAAGATTTAAGATAAATAATATATTATTTAAATAAATGGAGGAATTAGATTATGGCTATTTCAGCTAAACTTGTTAAAGAACTACGTGAAAAAACTGGCGCAGGTATGATGGACTGTAAAAAAGCTTTAACAGAAACTGATGGTGACATCGATAAAGCGGTAGATTACTTACGTGAAAAAGGTATCGCTAAAGCTGCTAAGAAAGCAGACCGTATTGCTGCAGAAGGTACTACTTTTGTTGCATCTAAAGGTAATGATGCAGTAATTCTTGAATTAAACTCAGAAACTGACTTCGTTGCTCGTAACGAAGGTTTCCAAAACTTAGTTAAAGAAATGGCTGATCATATTCTTGATGTTAAACCAGCTGACGTTGATGCATTAAACGCTTCAAAATTAGCTAACGGTCAAACTGTTGAAGAAAAAATGAACGAAGCTATCTCTACTATTGGTGAAAAATTAACTTTACGTAGATTTACATTAAAAACAAAAACTGATAACGATTCATTCGGTGAGTATTTACACATGGGTGGACGTATTGGTGTATTAACTGTTGTTGAAGGTTCAACTAATGAAGAAGCAGCTAAAGACGTTGCTATGCACATCGCTGCATTAAACCCTAAATTTGTTTCTCGTGACCAAGTATCTGATGAAGAATTAGCGCACGAAAAAGAAATTTTAAAACAACAAGCTTTAAATGAAGGTAAACCTGAAAATATCGTTGAAAAAATGGTTGAAGGTAGAATGCGTAAATATTTAGAAGAAATCTGTGCTGTTGACCAAGCATTCGTTAAAAATCCAGACCAAACTGTTGCTGAATTCTTAAAAACAGACGGTGGCGTGCTTGTAGATTTCGTTCGTTACGAAGTTGGGGAAGGTATCGAGAAACGTTCTGATAACTTTGCTGATGAAGTAAAAGGACAAATGAAAGGCAACTAAGATTGCTTTTTAGGAAGAAGACACGCTTTGTGTCTTCTTTCGTTATATATAAAGACCTAATTATAAGCATAGAGAGGGATCAAGATGACTAAGAATTCTAAATATAAACGCGTCGTATTAAAACTAAGTGGTGAAGCTTTAGCAGGAGATTCAGGCTTTGGCATTAACCCAGTCGTAATTAAAAGTATCGCTCAACAAGTGTCAGAAGTTGCTCAAATGGATTGTGAAGTTGCTGTAATCGTTGGTGGCGGAAACATTTGGAGAGGTAAAACTGGAAGCGATTTAGGTATGGATCGTGGAACTGCTGATTATATGGGCATGTTAGCCACTGTAATGAATGCTTTAGCATTACAAGATAGTTTAGAACAATTAGATTGTGATACTCGTGTATTAACTTCAATCGAAATGAAACAAGTTGCTGAACCATATATTAGAAGACGTGCGATTCGTCACTTAGAGAAAAAGAGAGTCGTTATATTTGCAGCGGGAATAGGGAATCCTTACTTCTCTACTGATACGACTGCAGCTTTAAGAGCAGCTGAAGTTGAGGCTGACGTTATCTTAATGGGTAAAAACAATGTTGATGGTGTTTATTCTGCTGACCCTAAAGTAGATCCTAAAGCAGAAAAATACGAAAGATTGACATATATTCAAATGTTACAAGAAGGATTACAAGTTATGGATTCAACTGCTTCATCATTCTGTATGGACAATGATATCCCACTTGTTGTATTCTCAATTATGGAAGAAGGAAATATTAAACGTGCTGTTCAAGGTGAAGAAATCGGTACGATTATTACAAAATAAACTTGAGGTGTAATTCCATGGCAGATGTTATTCAAGAAACGAAGTCAAAAATGAACAAAACTATTGAAAGTTTCAATAGAGATTTAGCTGGAATCAGAACTGGACATGCAAATGCAAATCTTTTAGAAAGAGTAAATGTTGAGTACTACGGTGTTCCAACACCTATTCAACAATTAGCAGGTATCTCAGTACCTGAAGCGCGTTTGTTAGTTGTTCAACCATATGACAAATCATCAGTTGAAGATGTACTTAAAGCAATTAATGCAGCTAATTTAGGTGTTAATCCAACAAGTGATGGTACAGTTATTAGAATTTCAGTACCAGCATTAACTGAAGAACGCAGAAAAGAATTAGTAAAAGAAGCTAAAAAAGAAGCTGAAAATGCTAAAGTTGCAATTCGTAATGTTCGTCGTGATTCAAATGAAGATTTGAAGAAACAAGAAAAAAATGGCGAAATTACAGAAGATGATTTAAGAAATCAAACTGAAGAAGTTCAAAACATTACAAATGATTTCATCAAACAAATAGATGATTTAACGACTCAAAAAGAAAATGACATTTTGGAAGTTTAAAGATAAGAGCTGTACCAAATCAGACTTTGGTACGGTTTTTTCTTTATATATAACAGAATCACTCTTTTTGTGATAAAATGTATTACGATATGTTTAATTAATTTTACATATAAATTCGCGTTTGTTTGATGGAGGACGCTATGATAAAAAAGTTTATAAAGCAAAAACAACAAATAAATAATCAAGACAATGAATTATCGATACCTGAACATATAGCAATTATTATGGACGGAAATGGTAGATGGGCTAAAAATAGAAAAATGCCTCGCATAAAAGGACATTATGAAGGTATGCAAACGGTAAAAAAAATAACACGTAAAGCAAATGATTTAGGTGTGAAATATTTGACTTTATATGCTTTTTCTACGGAAAATTGGTCGAGACCAGAAGATGAAGTGAAATATTTAATGAAATTACCGGTTGATTTTTTAAAGACTTTTCTACCAGAATTGATCGAAAAAAACGTTAAAGTTACAACAATTGGTTTTACTGAAGCTTTGCCTAAGCATACTAAAAATGCAATTGAAGAAGCTATCGAAAAAACGAAACATAATACAGGACTCAATCTTGTATTTGCGTTGAACTATGGCGGTAGAGCAGAAATTCTAAATGCTGTAAAAGAACTTTACCATGAAGTTGAAGAAGGCAATTTAACAATTGATGATTTATGTGAAGATAATATAAAGAAATATTTATTCACTTCAGATATACCAGATCCAGAGTTGCTCATTCGTACATCAGGTGAAGAAAGATTAAGTAATTTTTTAATATGGCAATCATCTTATAGTGAATTTATATTTACTAAGACATTATGGCCAGATTTTGATGAACAATCACTTATAGACTGTTTAAAAATATATCAGTCGAGACAACGAAGATTTGGTGGGCTGTAAAGGAGATAAAAATGAAGACGAGAACAATATCGGCAATTGTTGCTATGGCTGTATTTCTTCCAGTCGTTATATATGGTGGATTACCCGTAATAGCATTAGCGTATTTATTAGCGATTATTGCTTTAAAAGAAATTTTAAATATGAATAATTTATCAATTATTTCTATACCAGGTTTTTTGTCCGTTGTTTCACTATGTATAATATTATTGCCTCAAGAACTCATTAATAACGATATAAGTGTTCAACTTAGACTTCTAATCGTTATGAGTTTCTTAATGTTGAGTTATACAGTAATGTCTAAAAATAGATTTAATTTTATGGATGCCTCTTTCTGTGTCATGTCCGTTACATATATCGGAATTGGCTTTATGTATTTCTATGAGACAAGAGAACATGGCTTACAATTTATCTTATTCGCATTATTATTAGTGTGGTTAACTGATACGGGTGCATATATATTTGGTAGATTATTCGGTAAACATAAACTTTGGCCATTAATTAGTCCGAACAAAACGATTGAAGGATTTATTGGAGGAATTTTCTCAAGTTTAATCGTTGCAGTTATTTTTGGACAATATTTTGATATGGATGTATCATTATGGTTATTAATTCCATTAACGATGTTATTAAGTATGTTTGGACAATTAGGTGACTTAGTAGAATCAGGGCTTAAAAGACATTTCGGTGTGAAAGATTCAGGGAATATTATGCCAGGACATGGTGGTATATTAGATAGATTTGATAGCTTTATCTTTGTATTACCATTGTTAAATCTATTCCTATTTCAATTGTAAATTGGGGTGAAGTCTTTGAAAAATATAGCTATTTTAGGAGCTAGTGGTTCTGTTGGACAGCAAGCATTAGATGTTATAAGAGAACATGCATCACAATTTAATTTAGTTGCATTTTCAGTTGGTAAAAACATTGCTTATGCACAGAATATAATTGAAGAATTTCATCCAGAACTCGTATCTGTTCAAAATGTAGAAGATATAGATAAACTTAAACATTTAAATATTGAAATTGTACATGGGGACGCAGGTTTATTAGCAGTTGCAACTTGTCAAAATACTGATATATTATTAAATTCAATCGTCGGTAGTGTAGGTTTACGACCTACTATTGCAGCTATAGAAGCTGGTATAGATATCGGTCTAGCGAATAAAGAAACATTAGTTGCAGCTGGTGAACTTGTGATGTCAAAAGCTAGAGAACATAATGTTAACATTCTACCTGTCGATTCTGAACACTCAGCAATATTTCAATGTTTAAATGGTGAGAAGAAAGAGCAGGTTAATAAATTAATCATAACTGCGAGTGGTGGATCATTTCGTGATTTAACACGAGCAGAATTAAAGTCTGTAACACGTGATGAAGCGCTCAACCATCCTAACTGGTCTATGGGGCAAAAGATTACGATAGATTCTGCAACAATGATGAATAAAGGTTTAGAAGTCATTGAAGCAAAATGGTTATTTGATTTAGATATTGACCAAATTGAAACTGTCTTACATAAAGAGAGTATTATTCATTCTATGGTTGAATTTAAGGATACAAGTGTGATTGCACAATTGGGTACACCAGATATGAGAACACCCATTCAATATGCATTTACATATCCAGAAAGATATACAAGAGATGCAGAAAAATTAAATTTAGCTCAAATTGGACAGTTAAATTTTAAAGAAATGGATTTCGAGCGCTTTAAATGTATACAGTATGCTTATGAAGCCATTAAAATAGGTGGCACGATGCCAGTCGTTTTAAATGCTGTGAATGAAGTAGCTGTAAATAAGTTCTTAAACAATGAAATTACATTTTTGGAAATTGAAGACATGATTGGGGAAGCAATGAAAAACCATAAAGTTATTGAGCATCCAGATTTAGAAACGATTCTAAAAATTGATGCTACATATAAATCTAAGGATTACGGGGTGTAGGCGTGATTTATACAATATTAGCATTTATTTTTGTATTTGGACTATTAGTGACAGTACATGAATATGGACATATGTTCTTTGCGAAACGTGCAGGTATCATGTGCCCAGAGTTTGCCATAGGTATGGGACCTAAAATTTATTCATATAAGAAAAATGAAACACTTTATACAATTAGACTACTTCCAGTAGGTGGTTATGTCAGAATGGCTGGAGATGGATTAGAACAAAATCCATTAACACCAGGTATGCATATCGCAATTAAATTAAACGATCAAAACGAAATAACACATGTTATTATGGATGATCAACATAAATTCCAACAAATTGAACATATTGAAATTAAAGATAGTGATTTCGAAAATGATATTTTCATTGAAGGTATTACAGCAAGCGATGAAGAAAGACATCATTTTAAAATAGCGAGAGAAGCTTACTTTGTTCAAGGTGGAGATTTAATACAAATTGCACCTAAAGATAGACAATTAATGTCTAAAAAACCATATCAAAGATTTTTAACTTTATTTGCAGGTCCGTTATTTAATTTTATTCTTGCTTTTGTTATTTTTATTGGGCTTGCTTATTGGAATGGTGTACCAACGAATGAACCAGTATTTGGAGATTTAGAAGATGGTGCTCCTGCACAAACTGCAGGTATCAAAAAAGGTGACGAAATTCTATCAGTAGATGGACAAAAAATTCAAAAGTTTACAGATTTACAACCTATTTTTAAAGAGAAGAAAACTGAGCCTGTAGAAATTAAAGTTGATCGTGATGGTCAAGAAAAGACTTTCAAAGTAGCAGCTAAAAAAGATAAACTAGAAGTTAGTAAAGGTAAATATGAAACACGATACATTATCGGTGTTGCACAACCGACAGAACACACTGTGTTTGGTCCATTAATTGCGGGTATTGAAAAAACAATAGTGGCAGGTCAATTAATATTCCAAGCAGTTCTTGGCTTGATTACGAGCATATTCACGGGCGGATTCTCCTTTGATATGTTAAATGGACCTGTTGGTATATATAGCAATGTAGATTCTATTGTGAAGCAAGGATTTATTACATTGATGGGATACACAGCGTTATTAAGTGTTAACTTAGGTATTATGAATTTGCTACCTATTCCAGCTTTAGATGGCGGAAGATTATTATTTGTTATTTATGAAATGATTTTCAGAAGACCGATTAATAAAAAAGCAGAAATGGTTATGCTTTCAATTGGTGCTGTATTTTTAATATTTGTAATGATTATGGTTACATGGAATGATATTCAAAGGTACTTCATGTAGCTTATAGGAGGAAACTTATGAAACAGTCGAAAATATTTATACCAACATTAAGAGAAGTTCCTGCAGAAGCGGAAGCAATTAGTCATAAACTTTTATTAAAGTCAGGTATGATTAAACAAAATGCAAGAGGTATATATAGTTATTTACCAACTGCAAAGCGAGTACTTAATAAAATTGAGCAAATTGTACGTGAAGAAATGGAAAAAATAGATGGCGTAGAAGTACTTATGCCAGTGTTACAACAAGCTGAACTTTGGAAAGAATCAGGTAGATGGGATGCATACGGTCCAGAGTTAATGAGATTGCACGATCGTAATAAACGTGAATTTAGTTTAGGACCAACACATGAAGAAGTTGTGACTTCTCTTGTAAGAGATGAATTGAAATCTTATAAACGTTTACCAATCACTTTATTCCAAATTCAAACTAAATTTAGAGACGAACAACGTCCAAGATTTGGATTATTACGTGGCCGTGAATTTATTATGAAAGATGCTTATTCTTTCCATGCTAATGAAGATTCATTAGATGATACTTACCAAGATATGTATCATGCTTATCATAATATCTTTACAAGAGTAGGTTTAAACTTTAGACCAGTACTTGCAGACTCTGGTGCTATCGGTGGAGACCATACACATGAGTTTATGGCTTTAGCTGATATTGGTGAAGATACAATTGTTTATAGTGAAACAAGTGACTATGCTGCGAATATTGAAAAAGCTGAAGTAGCTTACACACCTAATCATGAACATACACCATTAAAAGATTTAGAAAAAGTAGAAACACCTAATGTGACAACAGCACAAGCATTAGCAGACTTTTTAAATGTGACTTTAGATAAGATTATTAAATCAATGATTCTTAAAGTTGATGATGAGTATGTCATGATATTAATTAGAGGTCATCATGAAGTAAATGATGTTAAATTAAAATCATATTTCAAAACTGATAATATCGAAATGGCAACTGAGTCTGAAATCGTTAATATTTTAGGTGCTAAACCTGGTAGTCTAGGACCAGTTAACGTAGACCAAATCAAAATTTATGCAGACAATTTCGTTCAAGATATTAATAATTTAGCTGTTGGTGCAAACGAAACAGGTTATCATTTTATTAATGCGAACGTAGATAGAGACTTTAAGGTTGAAGCATATGGAGACTTCAGATTTATTCTTGAAGGAGAAGTATTACCAGGTGATTTAGGTACTGCGAAATTTGCTGAAGGTATCGAAGTTGGTCAAGTCTTCAAACTTGGAACGAAATACTCTGAAAGCATGAATGCGACATTCTTAGATGAACAAGGTAAAGCACAACCACTTATTATGGGTTGTTATGGTATTGGTATCTCTAGAACATTATCAGCAGCAATTGAACAACATCATGATGATAAAGGAATTATTTGGCCAAAAGCCATTGCACCTTATGAAGTACATTTAATTGCGATTAATCCTAAAAAAGAAGAACAACAAGCACTAGCAGATCAACTATATGGACAATTGCAAAATAAATATGATGTCTTGTATGATGACCGTAAAGAAAGTGCTGGTGTTAAATTTAATGATGCAGATTTAATAGGTTTACCAGTACGCGTTATGGTTGGTAAAAAAGCTTCAGAAGGTATCGTAGAAGTGAAACGTCGTGATAATTCAGAAAGTAAAGAAGTCCATATTGATGAATTAGACGAAGTACTTGCTACTTTCTATGATGCATTAAAATAGACTGATAAAAACAACTAAATCTGATATAATATAAGATATTTAAAGAGGCTATTTAATGATTAGCCTCTTTTTCATTTTGATGAAGGTGGTCGTATAAGTGTCAATGACAGGGCAAGAGAAATTCCAAACGCTTCTCACGCAAATGAACATAACAGATGAACTTGATAAAGATGTCGTAGAACAAGGTGAACTTACAAGAATTGATGTGTCCCAATCAAAAAGATTGTGGCATTTCTACATTAAGTTGCCATATTTTTTATCAAGTGAAATGTATCTTGTTTTTACAAATCAACTGAAAAATGCTTTTAGTAGTATTGCGCAAGTTGATTGGACAATTGAAGTGACAACTAAAGAACAAATAGATGAACATATACTGAAATATATTCCACATTGTATTGATGGTACTGAATTAAGTGATAAAGTGAAACATCAACTTAAACAAAAGCCTATTATATTTGCTGATGATATCGTGAAAGTTCAAGTGAACAATGATATTGAACGCGATTATTTCGATAAGCGTGTTAATGGTTCATTAGTAAAAGCGCTCCAGAAATGTGGCTTTCAAATAAGTCGTGTTATATTCGAAACGATGGATAATGAAGAACAAATGAGAAGAGAACTTGAATCATTTGAGGCGCACATTCAACAAGAAGATGAAGAAGCTGCACGTATTGCATCAGAAAAAATGGAACGTATGAAAAAAGAAAAAGCAGAATCTAGTGATAATGAAAATGCTGTATCACGATGTCAAATTGGTAAAGACATTCCAGTAGATTCTATTCGCAAAATAGAAGATATTATTGAAGAAGAGTTCAAAGTAGCACTTGAAGGTGTTATTTTTGATATTGAAATGAAAGAACTTAAAAGTGGTAGACATATTGTCACATTAAAAATTACGGACTATACCGATTCACTCATACTTAAGATGTTTACGAGAAAAGGTAAAGATGATCTTGAACATTTTAAGGCTTTAAAAGTAGGTACTTGGGTTAGAGCACAAGGTAGAATTGAACAAGACCAATTTATACGTGATTTAGTGATGATGATGACGGATATCCATGAAATTAAGAAGTCTCCTAAACTTGATAAAGCAGATGAAAAAAGAGTGGAATTTCACTTACATACATCTATGAGTCAAATGGATGGCATTACACATATTGGTAAGTATGTTGAACAGGCTGCTAAATGGGGACATAAAGCAATCGCGATAACAGACCATAATGGTGTTCAAGGATATCCAGATGCGCATGCAGCAGCAATTAAAAATGGTATTAAAATGATTTATGGTATGGAAGGTATGCTTGTAGATGATGGTGTGCCGATTGCCTACAAGTCACAAGATATTCCGCTTAAGACAGCAACGTATATTGTATTTGACGTCGAAACAACAGGACTTTCAAGTCAATATGATCAAATTATAGAATTAGCTGCCGTTAAGGTTAAAGATGGCGAAGTAATTGACACATTTGAACGTTTTTCTGACCCAGGAGAACGTTTATCAGAAACAATTAAAAATTTAACCGGTATTACAGATGAAATGTTACGTGGACAACCTGATATCGAAACGGTTCTAAAAGATTTCCATGAATGGGTTGGAGACGCAATATATATTGCGCATAACGCATCATTTGATATGGGCTTTATAGATACAGGATTTGAACGTATCGGACTTGGTGCTACGACAAATGGTGTTATCGATACGCTTGAATTATCACGTACAGTGAATACTGAATATGGTAAACATGGTTTGAATTTCTTAGCTAAAAAATATGGTGTAGAACTTACACAACACCATAGAGCGATTTATGATGCGGAAACAACAGCACATATCTTTATTAAGATGTTAAAACAGTTAGAAGAACTCAATGTTCATAATCATAATCAAATAAACGAGAAGCTATCAAATGATGAAGCATATAAACGTGCAAGACCATCTCATGTAACGCTAATCGTACAAAACCAAGTTGGACTGAAAAATTTATTCAAAATTGTCAGTGCCTCATTAGTTGATTACTTTTATCGTACACCACGTATACCACGCTCGTTATTAAACAAATATAGAGAAGGTATTCTAGTAGGTAGTGCATGTGATGAAGGTGAAGTATTTACAACGGTTATGCAAAAAGACCAAGATGAAGTTGAAAAAGTTGCGAAATATTATGACTATATAGAAGTTCAACCAAAAGGGTTATATCAAGATTTAATTGATAGAGAATTGATTAAAGATAATGAAACGATGGAAGAAATATATAGTCGTATATTAAGCGTTGGTGAGAAACTTGACATTCCAGTTATCGCTACAGGAAATGCCCATTATTTATATGAGCATGATGCTGTTGCACGAAAAATATTAATCGCCTCTCAACCAGGTAATCCATTGAATAGACAAACATTACCTGAAGCACACTTTAGAACAACAGATGAAATGTTAGATGAATTCCACTTCTTAGGTGAAGAAAAAGCATATGAAATCGTTGTGAAAAATACGAACGAGCTAGCAGATAGGCTCGAAACAGTAATACCGATTAGGGACGAATTATATACACCTAATATGGAAGGTGCGAATGAAGAAATTCGTGAAATGAGTTATGAGAATGCTAGAAAATTATATGGTGAAGATTTACCACAAATCGTAATTGATAGACTTGAAAAAGAATTAGAAAGTATTATCGGGAATGGTTTTGCGGTTATTTATTTAATCTCGCAAAGGTTAGTTAAGAAATCATTGAATGATGGCTATTTAGTTGGTTCACGTGGTTCGGTAGGATCTAGTTTCGTTGCGACAATGACTGAAATAACTGAAGTGAATCCATTGCCGCCACATTATATTTGTCCATCATGTAAAGAAAGCCATTTCTTTGATGATGGTTCAGTCGGATCTGGTTTCGACTTACCAGATAAACAATGTGAAAAATGTCATGTTGATTTGATTAAAGAAGGACAAGATATACCGTTTGAAACATTCTTAGGTTTCAAAGGAGATAAAGTACCGGATATTGACTTGAACTTTAGTGGTGAATATCAACCAGTAGCCCATAATTATACGAAAGTACTGTTTGGTGAAGATAAAGTGTTTAGAGCAGGTACAATCGGTACGGTAGCTGAAAAAACAGCTTTCGGTTATGTTAAAGGATATTTAAATGATCAAGGTATTCATAAACGAGCAGCTGAAGTTGATAGACTTGTTAAAGGATGTACAGGTGTTAAAAGAACAACCGGGCAACATCCAGGTGGTATCATTGTTGTTCCAGATTATATGGATATTTATGATTTCACACCAATCCAATACCCTGCCGATGATCAAAAATCACCATGGAAAACAACACATTTCGACTTCCATTCTATCCATGATAATATTTTGAAACTGGATATATTAGGACACGATGATCCAACAATGATTAGAATGTTACAAGATTTATCAGGCATTGATCCTAAGACAATACCAGTAGATGATAAAGAAACAATGAAAATCTTTAGTACACCTGAATCATTAGGTGTTACAGAAGAAGATATTCTTTGTAAGACTGGAACATTCGGCGTACCTGAATTCGGTACAGGTTTCGTTAGACAAATGCTTGAAGATACGAAACCAACTACTTTTTCTGAACTCGTTCAAATTTCTGGGTTATCACATGGTACAGACGTTTGGTTAGGAAACGCACAAGAGTTAATCAAAACAGGTACATGTGATTTATCAAGTGTTATCGGTTGTCGTGATGATATTATGGTTTACTTAATGTATAACGGCTTAGAACCATCGCTTGCCTTTAAAATTATGGAAGCAGTTCGTAAAGGTAAAGGTTTAACAGATGAATTCGAAGAAGCTATGAAAGAAAATAATGTACCAGATTGGTATTTAGATTCATGTAAAAAAATTAAATACATGTTCCCTAAAGCCCATGCTGCTGCATACGTTCTAATGGCATTAAGAATTGCATACTTCAAAGTTCATCATCCGTTGTTCTATTATGCAAGTTACTTTACAGTACGTGCGACAGACTTTGATTTAAAAACAATGACAAAAGATAAAGAGTCTATTAAAGCAACGGTGAAAGAATATTATAGCCGATTCCATGAATTAGCTAAAAAAGAAAAAGATGTATTAACAGTTTTAGAAATTACAAATGAAATGGCACATAGAGGATACAAAATCCAACCAGTTAGCTTAGAGAAAAGTGATTCGTTTGAATTCAAAATTGAAGGTGATTCTCTTATTCCACCGTTTATCGCAGTACCTGGACTAGGTGAAAACGTTGCGAAACGTATCGTTGAAGCAAGAGAAGAAGGTCCATTCTTAGCTAAAGAAGACCTTAATAAAAAAGCAGGTGTATCTCAAAAAATCATCGAATATCTCGATGAACTTGGATCATTACCAAATATGCCTGATAAAGCTCAGCTTTCAATATTTGATTTATAATGCATGTTCTTGAGCATAGCGCCATTATGTGATATACTGTTATTGCTTAAAATAATACTCTGACGTTTAAAGAGTGGGACATTTCCCGCTCTTTTCTGTTTGTATTAAGAGGGAGGTCATTATGAGTAAAGTTGCAGCACACGTTGAGGAAATTATTCAACCAATACTTGAAGATTTAAATTATGAACTTGTAGATGTCGAATATGTCAAAGAGGGATCAGACTATTATCTACGTATTGCAATTGATAAAGACGGTGGCGTTGATTTGAACGACTGCACAATTGCCTCTGAA
This sequence comes from Mammaliicoccus sp. P-M58, assembly GCF_022386165.1. Lineage (NCBI taxonomy): Bacteria > Bacillati > Bacillota > Bacilli > Caryophanales > Staphylococcaceae > Mammaliicoccus > Mammaliicoccus sp. P-M58. Next base: position 148,942 of record NZ_JAJNJI010000004.1, on the reverse strand, counting down.
AAGATTAGTGAAGTTATGGACAAAGAAGATCCTATTAAAGAACCTTATTTCATGGATGTATCTTCACCTGGTGCAGAACGCCCATTGAAAAAAGAAAAAGACTATCAAAATGCAATTGAACAACCTGTATTTATCTCGTTATACGAACCTGTTGAAGGAGATAAAGAATGGTTAGGCGTTTTAAAAGAAGTTACTGAAACATCTATAACGCTAGAAGTGAAAATTAAAACAAGAACTAAGAATGTCACGTTGCCACGCAAGAAAATCGCTAAAGCACGTCGATCAGTAATGTTATAATATAAAGGAGGATACATTGTGAAAGGTAATGAATTATTACTTGCAATTGAATACCTTGAAAAGGAAAAAAGAATACCTCGTGAGGTACTTATTGATGCAATAGAAGCGGCTTTAATCACAGCTTACAAAAAGAACTATGACAGTGCCAAAAATGTTAGAATCGAACTGAATCTTGATGAAGGTACTTATAGAGTTATTTCAAGAAAAGACGTTGTAGAAGATGTTGAAGATTATAGAGATCAAGTAGCATTAGATACAGCGTTAGTTACAAATCCAGCATACGAAATTGGAGATGTCTTTGAAGAAGACGTTACACCTAAAGACTTCGGTCGCGTTGGTGCTCAAGCAGCTAAACAAGCAGTTATGCAACGTTTAAGAGATGCTGAAAGAGGCATTCTTTATGATGAGTTTATTGATAAAGAAGATGACATTGTAACAGGTGTTATCGACAGAGTCGATCATCGTTATGTATATGTTAATTTAGGCCGTACTGAAGCTGTACTTTCTGAAGCTGAGAGAAGTCCAAATGAACAATATTTACCAAATGAACGTATTAAAGTATATGTGAATAAAGTTGAACAAACGACTAAAGGTCCTCAAATCTTTGTATCACGTACACATCCTGGTTTATTAAAGCGTTTATTCGAGCAAGAAGTTCCTGAAATTTATGACGGTACTGTTATAGTTAAATCTGTAGCACGTGAAGCTGGAGACCGTTCTAAAATTAGTGTCACTTCAGAAAATGGCGATATCGATGCTGTAGGTGCATGTGTTGGTGCTAAAGGCGTTCGTGTTGAAGCAGTTGTTAATGAATTAGGTGGCGAAAAAATCGACATCGTTGAGTGGGACGAAGATCCAAAAGTATTCGTAAGAAATGCTTTAAGTCCTTCACAAGTTGTAGAAGTTATCGTAGATGAAGAAAATCAATCAACTACTGTTGTTGTACCAGATTACCAATTATCATTAGCAATCGGTAAACGTGGACAAAATGCACGACTTGCTGCAAAATTAACAGGTTGGAAGATTGATATTAAATCAGAAACTGATGCAAGAGAAGCAGGCATTATTTCAACTGAAGAATCATAAAGTGAGGTGCTTTTATCATGAAAAAGAAAAAGATACCAATGCGTAAATGTATACTTTCAAATGAAATGAAACCTAAAAATGATATGATTCGTGTCGTTAAAAATAAAGCAGGCGAAATAACAGCAGATGCGACAGGTAAAGCACCAGGTCGCGGTGCATATGTTTCTAAAGATTTAGAAGTTATTGAAACTGCACAGAAACAAGGAAAGTTAGAACGTTATTTTGACAGTAATAAAGAAACACTTGAACCTGTCTATAAAGAAATCATTCGTTTAATTTACCGTGAGCGTATACCTAAATGAGTATAGAAAAGAAAGATCAAATTTTAAATCTTCTTGGTCTGGCAACAAGAGCTAGAAAGATTAAGACTGGCGAAGAAATTGTCATAAGTGAGTTAAGAAAAGGCAATGTTAAACTTGTCATACTTTCAGAAGATGCTGCAGCAAATGTTACAAAAACAATAAAAAATAAATGTGCAACTTATCATGTAACACTTTTAACTTTTGCTACACGCTATGAATTAGGCTACGCAATTGGAAAAGAAAGCAGAGTGGTGTTGGGCATAACTGACATTGGATTTAGCAAAAAGCTAAAAACGATGATTCATGATTTTCATGAGGAGTGAGTATATGAGTAAAAAGAGAATATATGAGTATGCAAAAGAAATCGATGTAAAGAGTAAAGCAATCATAGACGAATTAAAAAAGAATAACATAGAAGTATCAAATCACATGCAAGCATTAGAGGAGAATGACATTAAAATTTTAGATAAAGCATTTAAAAAGCAGGATTCTGCTAAAAAAGAACAAACAACTACTCACGCAAATACAAATAAATCAAATAACAACAAACAGAATAACAAACAAAACAATAAACCTAATCATCAACAAAAGAATCAAAAGAATAAAAAGCAAAATAACAAAAAACAACATAATCAACAACAGCAACAACCTAAACCGGAAGTTAAAGAAACACCATCTTTAATTACGTATGAAGAAGGTATTACAGTTGGTGAATTAGCTGATAAAATCAACAAAGATGCTTCTGAAATTATTAAGAAGTTATTCTTACTTGGTGTTGTAGCTAATATTAACCAAGCATTAGATACTGAAACTGTTGAATTAATTTGTGCAGATTATGATATTGAAGCTGAGTTAGAAGTACATGTAGATGCAACTGACTTAGAAAATTACTTTGAAGTTGATGAAAATGATGCAGACTTAATCGAAAGACCTGCAGTTGTTACAATCATGGGACACGTTGACCATGGTAAAACGACACTTCTAGATTCAATCCGTAATACACGTGTTACAGCTGGTGAAGCAGGCGGTATTACACAACATATTGGTGCATACCAAATTGTTAACAACGACAAGAAAATTACATTCCTTGATACACCAGGACATGCTGCTTTCACAACAATGAGAGCGCGTGGTGCTCAAGTAACAGATATCACAATTTTAGTTGTTGCAGCTGATGATGGTGTAATGCCTCAAACAATTGAAGCAATAAACCATGCTAAAGCAGCAGAAGTACCAATTATTGTTGCGGTAAACAAAGTTGATAAACCAACAGCAAATCCTGATCGCGTTATGCAAGAATTAGGTGAATATGGTCTTTATCCTGAAGACTGGGGTGGAGATACAATCTTCGTTCAACTTTCAGCAATTCAAGGTGACGGAATCGATGATTTATTAGAAATGATTGGTTTAGTTTCTGAAGTAGAAGAACTAAAAGCTAACCCTGACCGTGCTGCAGTAGGTACTGTAATCGAAGCTGAGCTTGATAAATCACGTGGACCTGCAGCTTCTCTATTAGTACAAAACGGTACTTTAGAAGTAGGTGACTCATTAGTAGTGGGTAACACATACGGTAGAGTACGTGCAATGGTTAACGACTTAGGTAAAAGAATTAAAACAGCTGGACCATCAACACCAGTTGAAATTACTGGTTTACATGATGTACCACAAGCTGGTGATCGATTTGTTGTATTCAAAAATGAAAAACAAGCTCGTCAAATCGGTGAAAAACGTCAACAAGAAAATATCTTAAAACAACGTCAAGATAGTAAGAGCGTTTCATTAGATAACTTGTTTGAACAAATGAAACAAGGTGAAATGAAAGATTTAAATATCATCATTAAAGGTGATGTTCAAGGTTCAGTAGAAGCTTTAGCAGCATCATTAATGAAAATAGACGTTGAAGGTGTTAATGTACGTATTATTCATACAGCAGTTGGTGCGATTAATGCATCAGACGTTACATTAGCTGCAGCATCAAACGGTATTATTATTGGATTTAACGTAAGACCAGATGCAGGTGCTAAACGTGCTGCAGAAGAAGAAAATGTTGACATGAGATTACATCGTATTATTTATAAAGTAATCGAAGAAATCGAATCAGCTATGAAAGGTCTATTAGACCCTGAATATGAAGAACAAGTTATTGGTCAAGCTGAAGTACGTCAAACATTTAAAGTATCTAAAGTCGGTACAATCGCTGGTAGTTACGTAACAGACGGTAAGATTACAAGAGATGCAAGTGTACGTATTATTCGTGACGGCATTGTGATCTTTGAAGGTGAATTAGATACACTTAAACGTTTCAAAGATGACGCTAAAGAAGTAGCAGCTGGATATGAATGTGGTATCACAATTGAAAAATTCAACGACATTAAAGAAGGCGACATCTTCGAAGCTTTCAAAATGGTTGAAATTGAAAGAAAATAAAGTGAATACTTTAATATAAATCTTAAGAGACTGGGACATTATTTATTTATTGTCTCAGTCTTTTTTGATATTGTTTATAATTTTGAGATTTTCACGAAAGGAGGGAAATTATGATGACCATACTTGCGATCATTATTTTTGTATTAACACTGACTTTCGTTATTTGGCAACCGAAAGGACTAGATATCGGTGTAACAGCTTTTATTGGTGCATTAATTGCCATTATAACTGGTGTTGTACAAATAGAAGATATATTTGAAGTGACTAGCATTGTTTGGAATGCAACATTGACATTCATAGCGATAATTATCATTTCGCTTATTCTTGATGAAATTGGTTTCTTTGAATGGTCTGCGATTCATATGGTTAAAGCCTCTCGTGGAAATGGTGTAAAGATGTTCGTTTATATCATGATATTAGGTGCAATTGTTGCGGCATTTTTTGCGAATGATGGCGCAGCTTTGATACTTACGCCTATTGTATTGGCAATGGTACGTCATCTAGGATTTAATAAGAAAATCATTTTTCCTTTTGTGATAGCAAGTGGATTTATAGCAGATACTACTTCGTTACCATTCACAGTGAGCAATTTAGTTAATATTGTTTCTGCAGACTATTTTAATATTGGCTTTGTTGAATATTTCTTACATATGTTCATACCGAACATATTCTCGTTATTGGCTAGTATTGCTGTATTGTGGTTATTCTTTAAATCGTCAATACCACGTACTTTTGACGATCGTCATTTAAAACAACCAAAAGAAGCAATTAAAGATTTGAAACTGTTTCATATGTCATGGGCTATACTATCCATATTACTCATCGGCTATTTTATCAGTGAGTTTGTACACATAGCCGTATCAATTATTGCATGTATAGTAGCCATTATATTTGTATGCTTTGCTAGAAAATCTACTGCAGTTCATACTAAAAAAGTGCTCAAAGGTGCACCATGGAATATTGTCGTATTCTCAATTGGTATGTATTTAGTTGTCTTTGGACTAAAAAATGTAGGTATCCTTACAATGTTAAGTCATATACTTACAGACATTTCTCAACATGGATTATTTGCAAGTATTATGGGAATGGGATTTATAGCAGCATTTCTATCATCGATTATGAATAACTTACCAACCGTTCTTATAGATGCACTCGCTATCCATCAATCAGATGTTATTGGTCCCCTTAAAGAAGGCATGGTTTATGCAAATGTTATCGGTTCAGATCTCGGTCCAAAAATTACACCTATCGGTTCTTTAGCAACATTATTGTGGCTACATGTATTGTCACAAAAAGGTGTTAAAATACCTTGGGGCACATACTTTAAAACAGGTATTATCATAACGATACCTGTATTATTCATTACATTAGTAGGATTGTATGTAACATTGTTAATCTTTTAAAAAACATGCTGGGACATAATGTCTCAGCTTGTTTTAGTATCTAGTCATCCTTGCCGGGGCGGGACTACGAAATCTTTTTATCTAAATTAGATTTCTGTCCCGCTCCCTCCGTTTGCGAAATTGTAAAGGCGTCATAAAATAGAATTGCTTAAATATTTTGATATAATGTGATGTTGTTTTATAACCAACTTTTCTACTAATGTCTTCAACTGTCATTATATTCTCATTAAGCAATGCGATACTTTTTTCGATTCTTATTTCATGTAAATATTGCATAATTGTTTGTTGTGTTACTTGTTTAAATAGTCTTGATAAATGAAACTTTGAACCGTGACATTGGTTACATATTTCATCTAATGTAAGATTTAAATGATAATATCGATGAACGAAATTTTTTATTTGTAATACCCATTCTTCATCTTCTAATAATTGACCTGTTGGATTACACTTTTTACAAGGACGATAACCATTATCTATAGCCTCGTGATAGTCTCGATATATTGAAACATTTTCTTTATTAGGTAATTTAGCATTGCATGAAGGTTTACAGAATATCATTGTCGTCTTAACTGCATATACAAAATCATCATTCGCTAATTTATTGTTTGTTTTAATGTCTTGCCATCTTTTCTCAGTTAAATACATTGCCAATTCTATCACCTCAAAAACATCATAACATATAAAAATATCCTGATATTGCTATCTAATTATGATAACGTCTATTTATATTGAGTTTACAAATAAATTCGTTTAAACTTTCACCAAAGGAGGAAGATGATGAAAATAATTTATAGTGGTATTCTTAAGCATCTTAATAAACAACTCGATATTTATGCAAGTGATGAAGGTCTCGTATTTGTAGGCTCATTTGATAAAGAAAATGAAATACATCAGTTTATTTCAAATATAGAAATTAAAGACAATCAAGACAAAGTAAAACCATATATCGACCAATTGAATGAATACTTTAATGGAACAAGAAATTCTTTTGACTTAAAAATAGATATAAATTCCAGCCCATTTAACGAAACTGTGTGGCAAGCATTGACTAAAATACCATATGGAGAAACAACAACTTATTCAGATTTAGCCAATAAAATTAATAAACCAAATGCAGTTAGAGCCGTTGCATCAGCAATCGGTAAAAATCCATTAAACATTGTGATACCTTGCCATCGTGTAATAGGCAAAGACGGACAACTAAGAGGTTATAGAGGCGGACTTGAAATGAAGCAATCATTATTAGAGTTAGAATCAAGACACACCCATTTACCATAAATAATGAGGTGTGTTTTCTATTATCATTTCGTGTATGATAATAGAAAGAAATGATTGGGGGTCAATATATGAGTAGTGATGATAATAGTAGGAAAGTCATTTTAGATTTAGCTGTTACATTAGATGGGCTTATCGAAGGTGAAAATGGCGAGATTGACTGGTGTATTATGGATCCTGAAATGAATTTTGATGATTTTTTAAATCAAGTCGATACAATCTTTTATGGAAGAAAAAGTTACGAAGCATGGGGAGATTTTCAACCGAGTTTAGAAGATTCAGAAGATGATAAATTAATGTGGAAAAACATACATGCCAAAGAAAAATATGTCTTTTCAAAAAAATTTAAGTTTGAAGATAAACATGTCAATGTTATTAAAGATAATATCGTAGAACATGTAAATGAAATAAAAAGTAAGCCAGGTAAAGATATATGGTTATATGGTGGATCTAGCTTAATCACGACATTTGTAAATTATGGATTAGTAGATGAATATAGACTATCCATACATCCTATAGTTTTAGGAAAAGGAAAACCACTATTTATAGATATTGAAGATAGACAACAACTTAAACTAGTACATTCAAGAAAATTTAAATCAGGTGTTATACAATTAATTTATCATAATGAGTAGTAGGTGATGTTTATGTACACTTTTGAACGTGAATTTAAAAGCGAAAATATTGATAGTATAAAAGAAGTATATGAATCAGTTGGTTGGTTAGGTCATGATAACGAAAAAATAGAAAAAATATTTCTCAATAGTTCACATGTTGTAATAGTTAAAAATTACGATGAAGTTATTGCATTAGCGAGGGCATTAACAGATGGAGTGTTTAATGCTGCTATATATGATGTAGTTGTAAAGAAAACATATCAACAAAAAGGTATTTCAAGAAAAATGATTGAAATTTTATTAGAAGATTTAAAACAAATATCATGTATTCATTTAATATCTACGACCGGTAATGAAGAGTTATATAGAAAGCTCGGATTTAAAAAATTAAAAACTGGAATGGCAATATATAAATCTATAAAATTAGATAGTGAGTATACTGAATAGTAGGTGAAATCATGAAAACAGAACGTGAGGTATTGGAAGAAATTTTTAATAATGCTTCGATTGAAGATGATATTAGAGCAGTTTGCATGAATGGATCTAGGGTTAATAAATTTATTGAACCGGATGAATATCAAGATTTTGATATTGCATTTATCGTAAAGAATTATGAGTCGTTTATTCAACATTTATCATTTATTAAAAATTTTGGAGAGCCTATTATTTCTCAGTGTAATAGAGAGCGTTCTGATAGTGGTATAAAGGATCAATTATTTTATATGGTGTTGTTTGAAAATCACATGCGAGTAGATTTCAGGTTTATACCAATTGAATGTATAGAAGCATATAGACATGAAGATTATTTACTGAAGGTATTAATTGATAAGGATAACTATTTTAGTGAACAAATTGAACTAAGTGATAAAAAATATCATATTAAGAAACCTAACCAGAAGCGATTTGATTTTGTTTGTAATGAATTTTGGTGGTTATCAACATATGTTGTTAAAGGCATTAAAAGAGAAGAAATTTTTTATGCTATCGATCATTTAAATATGATGCGTGATTTACTTTTGACTATGTATGACTGGAAAGTCGGTAACAAATTTAATTGGCAAATCTCAACGGGAAAAAATCATAAATTATTAAAAAAATACATTTCTAAGTCTGAATGGAATAAATTGTTGGAATCATATCCACATGGTGAAGTTGTAGATATAACAAATTCATTATTAAGTATTACAAAGCAATTTTATATTTTATCAGTTGAAATAGCCAAAGATTTAAATATGGAACTAGAAACTGCGGAAGCAAATAAGGTTATTAAGTATAATCATAATCAAATAACTGGATTTACTGACATGTAAATGGGAAGTATACCTTAGCTGGAGATATACTTCCCATTTTTGGAAGATAAGCACTTTTATTGTTGAGTCGAGAATACGGATTCTCTTCAAGTATATAAATATACTTGATATATATAGCATAACCGTTTATTGAGAAAAGTGAAATTTGTGTTATGGATGATGACTTGCTATGTGACAGTTAATGACATTCACTAAAGTACGAATCATTTTTTTGATGTATATTTACACTTTAATAAGGGAATAGGTAAGTAAATAGATTAGATGCAGTAAAGTTATTCATGAACTACAAATATGACGTATTGGAGTGGTTCTTATGCAAACAATGATTGTTTATTTTGTCGGCTGCTTTATCGGATTTATTGTACATCGTATATTTCAAACTGAAAGTATGTGGATGAATGTCGCTCAATTTTCAATATTTTTTGCGTTTATGTATACATTTATTGGTAGATTTATGCCTTCTATTCGAAATTCACTTATTAAAATGGTTCCGAGTAATATTCCAAATCCGAAAATGATTGTGTATGTAACGGGATGGTTAGAATTTGTCATTGCGATAAGTGTGTTTATTCCTAAAGTTAATTTTGTATTCAGTGTTATTGGTATTATTTTATGCTTTGTATTGTTCCCTGGCAATATAAAAGCACATGCCAAAAATATATCGTTAGGTAGCAAAGCACCAACAAATATTTATTTAAGAGCATTCTTGCAAATATTATTTATTGTTTCATTTATTATCATCTTTAAGCATGCATGAGATGGTATATAGTGAAGTTAATGATGTAAAAGTGAAGATATTAAGAGGGGTTAAAATGGAACAAAATGCACTTGTAGGAAAATTACAAAAAAGAAGAAATGATTTAAGTGAATTAGAGAAGAGGGTACTGGATTTTATTTTGAATGATTATACGTCGATAGCAAATATGAACATAGATGATATTGCTGAAAAGTTGTTTGTGTCGACTGCAACTGTCAGTAGATGTTCTCAAAAATTAGGTTATCAAGGCTATAGAGAACTGAAATATGCTTTATTACAAAATCAACCTGATTTAAATAAAGTACACAATGTGCAAAGTTTTGATGTTGAAATGAATGATTTTATGAATGAAAATTTGGCGAACCTCCAGAATACAATGAATGAAATCAATATCCAAGATATCGAAAAAGCAGTAGCTTTTATACGTGATGCACGTGTAATAGAAGTCATTAGCGTGGGAGCAAGTTTAGTAAATGGGATTGATTTGAGTAGAAAGTTAACGTTTCTAGGTAAAGTAGCACATGCGAGAACTGATTGGGATGAATTAGAAGCGGTAACGCATAATTTAGATCAGGAAAGTTTAGCAATTTGTGTAAGTTCAAGTGGTGAAACCTCACATATTGTTCGTTATGCACAGCAGTTAAGAGATAACCAAGTACCAATTATTTCTATTGTTAGTAATAGACATTCTAAGTTGGCACAGTTATCGACTATAACTTTGATTGCTAAAACGAATAGTATTTATATTGGAAATGTAGATTTAAGTTCAAGGCACGCTGCTATGTTTATAATAGATTTTCTATTAATGATGTATGGTAAACAATTATAATGTAACGACATTCATAAGATGTAAGCGCGACCAAAATGATTATATACTATTGATGCCCCTTTAATACATTTGTATATTTAAATAACATAAATGTATTAAAGGGGTGTTATTAAGTATGAGTAAACAGAAGAAGCAAAGTAATGTGTGGGATTTTCTTCAAAATATGGGGAAGACATTTATGCTTCCTGTAGCTTTATTAGCTTTTATGGGATTGATTTTAGGAATAGGGAGTTCATTTACAAGTGAATCAATGATTGATGTCTTTCCATTTTTAGAGAATAACATGATACAGCTAGTATTGAAGTTTCTAGCAACAGTTGGGGGATTTGCTTTTACATATTTACCTGTACTATTTGCGATCGCTATACCAATCGGACTTGTTAAACATGAAAAAGGTGTAGCTGCCTTCTCAGGATTTGTAGGTTATACAGTTATGAATTTAACGATTAATTTCTATTTAACTGAGACGCATCAATTAGCAGATACAGATAAATTACAACAAGCTGGACAAAGTATGGTATTAGGCATTCAAACACTCGAAATGGGTGTGCTCGGTGGTATTATTTCTGGTCTTATCGTTTATAAATTACATAATAAATTTAGTTATACACAGTTACCTGACAGCTTTGCGTTCTTCTCAGGTTCAAGATTTGTGCCAATTGTAACATCTCTCGTATTGGCAGTAGTTGGGTTAATTATACCGATTGTTTGGCCATTCTTCGGTATGATCATTGGAAGTGTTGGTGCACTAATTCAACATTCTGGTGTATTTGGACCATTTTTATTCGGTGCTGGTGAAAGGTTATTATTACCATTCGGTTTACATCATATTTTAGTATCTATGGTTAGATTTACTGAAGTCGGTGGACATTCTATTATTGAAGGTAAAGATGTATTTGGCGCATTAAATATATTTTATGCACAGTTACAAAATAATTTACCAATATCTCCAAATGTAACAGCATTTTTATCACAAGGTAAAATGCCTACATTTATGTTTGGTTTACCTGCTGCGGCTTTAGCAATTTATCATGCGGCGCCTAAAGAGAATAGACATAAAATTAAAGGTCTATTAATTTCAGGATTTGTAGCAACATTTGTTACAGGTATTACTGAACCAATTGAATTTTTATTCTTATTCATTAGTCCATTACTTTGGATCTTCCATGTCATTATGACAGGATTAGGATTTATGGTTATGAATATTCTAGGTGTGACAATTGGTAATACAGATGGCGGCGTACTAGACTTTCTAATATTTGGCGTCATGCAAGGTAGTTATACGAAATGGTGGCTCGTCATAATTGTTGGATTAATATGGTTTGTTATCTATTATTTAGTCTTCAAGACAGTTATTTTGAAATTCGACTTAAAAACACCAGGTAGAACAGTTGAAAAGAACGATAATAATGAAAGTAATGCGACACAAAATCGTACAAATCATACAGACGATATGGCTTCTGATATGCTTCAAGCGATTGGCGGTTCCAGTAATATTATAAGCATTGATAACTGTATTACACGTTTAAGATTAGTGCTGGAAGATGCGGAAATTGTTGATGATGAAAAGTTAAAAGAACTCGGTGCATTAGGTGTCGTACATTTAGACAAACAAAATGTACAAATTATCATCGGAACGAGAGTAACAACTGTCCGAAAACAATTAGATGCCATTATTTAAGTTAAGAAGGGATTTTTGTAATGTATAATTTTGATAAGGTGATTGATAGAACATGGACAAATTGTACTCAGTGGGATTATGTCCAAGACCGTTTTGGGCAAAGTGACTTGTTGCCATTCACGATTTCAGACACAGACTTCGCGCTACCAGATACAATTATGGAACATTTAAATAATCGTATGAAGCATCCTATATTCGGTTATACGAGATGGAATCATACATACTTTAAATCAACCGTTACGAATTGGTATAAAAAACGTTTTAATACTGAAATTAATGAAGATTGGATTTATTATACACCAACTGTGATATATGCAGTTTCACAGTTAATTCATATGAAATCTAATTTGAATGATGGTGTGATCATTCAAACACCAGCATATGACGCATTTTACAATGTGATTAAAGAGAATCATCGTACAGTTGTAGAGAATCAACTTTTCTACGAAGATGGTTATTATACAATTGACTTTAAACAATTAGAGATGCAATTAGCGGAACCTGAAAATAAAATTTTGTTATTATGTTCTCCTCATAACCCAACAGGTAGAGTATGGACTGAAGATGAACTGACTACAATCATTAAACTATGTCAGGAACATCATGTTTATATCATTTCTGATGAAATTCATATGGATATTGTTCGAAAAGGAAACAACCACATTCCAATACTAGATAAAAGTAAAAATGATATAGCAATTGTGACAAGTGGTAGCAAGACTTTTAATTTTCCGGGTCTAATTTTTGCGTATACATTAATTCCAAATAAAGAAGATGGGGATATATTTTTAAATCATTTGAAAAAGCAAGACGGTTTATCATCACCAAGCATTATGGGGATGGAATCTACAATAGCAGCATATGAAAAAGCGAGTGATTGGGTAGATGCTTTAAACGTATATTTAGATGACAATATACATGTAGTTCAATCATTCTTAAAAGAGCACATACCAGAAATTAAAGTTGTCAATCCAGAATCAACATATCTTATATGGTTAGATGTTTCAGATCTAAATATGACGATGGATGAATTGCAACACCGACTTATTAACATAGGAAAAGTTGCCATAATGGATGGTCAGACATATGGTGGTAACGGTCAGCACTTTTTGAGATACAATGTTGGATGCCCAAAGTCTAAAGTATTAGAAGGATTAGAGCGACTAAAGTTAAGTATTGAAACATAATATATTTATATCGAGTGATTATCTTTTTAAGCATTCAAGCATGTGCTATAATGTACTAATGTATATAGAGAGATGAGAATGTTAAGAGGTGAAAGATATGAGTATTCGTTCTGAACGAGTAGGCGAACAAATGAAAAAAGAATTAATGGATATCATCAACAATAAACTTAAAGATCCAAGAGTTGGATTTTTAACAATTACAGATGTAGAACTTCCAGGAGACTTATCACACGCTACAGTTTATTTAACTGTATTAGGTTCTGATAAAGAAAAAGAAGATACATTTAAAGGTTTAGAAAAAGCAAAAGGCTTTATTAAATCAGAATTAGGTAATCGTATGAAATTACGTATTTTACCAGAATTGCATTTTGAATATGATGAATCAATCGATTACGGTAATAAAATTGAACGCATGATTCAAGATTTAAATCGTAATGATTAATCCAAATTTAGGCTAAGACACTATAAGGTGTCTTGGTCTTTTTTTGATTAGAGGGAGTGTAAATACCATAATTCCGAATTGTGGTAATAAGAAAACGTCTTCGTTAGGGACATTACTCAGAATTGTGTCCGTAAGCGCCCTTGTTAGGGACATTTCTCGTAATTCTGTCTCTAACACCATCGTTTTTTTATGCGAATTGAGTTATTTCTTCTTTTTATGAATATTTTCATGTAAAATTAAAAAGAATAGAAACATTATGGAGGTCGTAAATTTGGATGGCATTCTAGCAATTCATAAGGAAGTTGGTATGACAAGTCATGACGTCGTATTTAAACTTCGTAAAATTTTAAAAACAAAAAAAGTTGGCCATACTGGAACTTTAGATCCTGAGGTAAGTGGTGTACTACCAATTTGTGTTGGGAAAGCGACGCGTGTGAGTGATTATGTGATGGAAAGTGGCAAATCCTACAGAGCTGAAGTAACGATTGGTATGAGTACAACGACTGAAGATCAAACTGGTGAGATAGTTGATCAGAAGCGTGTTGATCAAAATTTATGGGACAAAGATGAAATTATTGCGACTTTAAAACAATTAGAAGGTGACATTGAACAAATTCCACCTATGTATTCTGCTGTTAAAGTTAATGGTAAGAAATTATATGAATATGCTAGACAAAATATTGAAGTTGAACGTCCTGTCAGAAGGGTACATATTAACAGTATTGATTTAATTTCTGATATTATTTATGAGAATGATACTTGTAAATTTGAAATTGAAGTTGAATGTGGCAAAGGGACATATATTAGAACGTTAGCAACTCAAATTGGTGCTTTACTTAATTATCCTGCTCATATGTCTCATTTAATTAGGTTGAAAAGTGGCGGTTTCTCTTTAGAACAGGCTATTAAATTAGATGACTTAAGAGAAATAGTTGAGCAAGATAAGTTACAAGATGTGATTCTTCCATTAGAATATGGATTGAATGGTTTAACAAAAATTACCGTACATGATAAAAATATCGTAACGCGTATTCAAAACGGACAAAAAATAGAAAAATCTTTAATAGATGAAAGTAAACATGATGGCGAATTTGTTGTTTGGTATAAAGACAAAGCAATTGCTATTATGGATACTTACGATAAAAATGAAACACTTTATAAACCTAAAAAAGTTTTTCTTTAAAGGAGTATATTGATGGAAGTTATAGAAATTACACACCCAATTAAATCTAAACAATTTGTAAATGAAAATATTGCTTTAGCTATCGGTTTTTTTGATGGCATACATTTAGGTCATCAACAAGTTCTTAAAAAAATGATTAAAGTAGCTAAAGATAAACATTTAAAAAAAGCTGTTATGACATTTGATCCTCACCCTTCAGTTGTCTTAAATCCTGAAAAGAAAAGAACAACGTATTTAACACCTATTGCTGACAAAATTGAAGCAATTGAAAAGTTAGGCGTAGATTACTGTTTCGTCGTTAACTTTTCATCAACATTTGCAGATGTGTCTGCAGATGATTTTATTGACCAATATTTTATTCAAAATCATGTGAAAGCTGTTATTGCAGGTTATGATTTTAGTTTTGGTAAATATGGAAAAGGTAATATGGCTTCATTACAAGAGAATGATTATCCATTTGATGTATTTGTCGTATCTAAGCAAACATTACATGAGGATGAAAAAATCTCAACTACGAATATTAGAACATCACTTGAACTAGGAGAAATAGAAGCTTGTAATTTAGCTTTAGGACGTCCATATGTTATTAAAGGTATGGTTGTTCAAGGTGAAAAAAGAGGGCGTACGATTGGTTTTCCTACAGCTAATGTTGAACCTAGTGATGACTATGTATTACCGAGAAAAGGTGTTTATGCCGTAACATTACTCATTAAATCAAGAGATAAGTCATATAAAGGTGTGTGTAACGTTGGTGTGAAACCAACATTCCATGATCCATCTGTTTCTCAAATAAGTATTGAAGTTAACATCTTTGATTTTGAAGAAAGTATATATGGTGAGCGTGTAGAAGTATATTGGCACCATTTTATTAGACCAGAACAAAAATTTGATGGCATTGATGCACTTGTTAATCAAATTAAGCAAGATAAAGAAGAAGCAAAAGCGTTATTATCACTTGAAAGAACATAAAGAGTTATGTATAATGATTTGAGTGCCTAATCCTTGGCTTATCGACACTCCGACGATCAGCTCAGGTTTATGGTGAATACAATTATAGGAGGGAATTGACAATGGCAATTTCACAAGAAAGAAAAAACGAACTAATCGAACAATACCGCGTACATGAAACTGATACTGGTTCTCCAGAAGTACAAATCGCAGTTTTAACAGCAGAAATCACTGCTTTAAACGAACATTTACGTACTCACAAGAAAGACCATCATTCACGTCGTGGATTATTAAAAATGGTTGGTCGTCGTAAACATTTATTAACATATTTACGTGAAAATGATGTTCAACGTTACCGTGATTTAATTAAATCATTAGGATTACGTCGCTAATCGTAATTTCAATCGAAGGAAATCAATTAGATTTCTTTCGATTTTTTTATAAATAAATATAAAAAATATGTGTATAATGGTATGATATAAGAGATTAAGTGTATGAGAGGAGATTCATAAATGTCTCAAGAGAAGAAAGTCTTTAAGACAGAATGGGCAGGAAGTCCATTAATAATTGAAACGGGCCAATTAGCAAAACAAGCTAATGGTGCAGTATTAGTAAGATATGGGGATACAGTTGTATTATCAACAGCAACTGCATCAAAAGAACCTAGAAATGTAGACTTTTTCCCATTAATGGTTAACTATGAAGAAAAAATGTATGCAGCAGGAAAAATTCCTGGTGGCTTTAATAAACGTGAAGGTAGACCTGGTGAAGATGCTACTTTAACAAGTAGATTAATTGATAGACCAATT
Organism: Mammaliicoccus sp. P-M58; assembly: GCF_022386165.1. NCBI lineage: Bacteria > Bacillati > Bacillota > Bacilli > Caryophanales > Staphylococcaceae > Mammaliicoccus > Mammaliicoccus sp. P-M58. The sequence continues at coordinate 132,389 of NZ_JAJNJI010000004.1, read as the reverse complement.
CGTCCATTATTCCCTAAAGGATACAGACATGATGTTCAAGTTATTTCTATCGTAATGAGTGTTGATCCAAACTGTTCACCAGAAATGGCAGCAATGATTGGTTCTTCAATGGCATTATCTGTATCAGATATTCCATTTGAAAGACCAATTGCAGGTGTGAACGTAGGTTTAGTAGATGGTGAATTTGTTATCAATCCTAATGTTGAACAAAGAGAAGTTTCTTTATTAGATTTACAAGTAGCGGGTCATAAAGATGCGATTAACATGGTTGAAGCTGGTGCTAAAGAAGTAACAGAAGAAACAATGTTAAATGCTATTTTATTTGGTCATAAAGAAATTCAAAGATTAGTTGAATTCCAAGAAGCTATTATTGAAGATATTCAACCTGAAAAAGCTGAATTTATACCAGTTGAAATTGAAGCTTCATTTGAAGAAACAGTTCGTGCTAAAGCAGAAGCTTTAGATATTATTTCAGCAATCAGAACTGAAGAAAAACAACAAAGAGATATTAATATTTCTGCAGTTAAAGAAGAAGTTCTAAATGACTTTACTAACGAAGAAGATCCAGATAACGAAGAAGTCCTTAAAGATGTAAGTAAAGTATTAGATGCACTTGTAAAAGAAGAAGTGCGTCGCTTAATTACTGAAGATAAAGTAAGACCAGATGGACGTAATCCTGAAGAAATTAGACCATTATCTTCTGAAGTTGGATTATTACCAAGAGCTCATGGTTCAGGTTTATTTACACGTGGACAAACTCAAGCATTTTCAGTTGCGACTCTAGGTGCATTAGGTGAACATCAAATCATTGATGGTCTAGGTACAGAAGAACAAAAACGTTACATGCATCATTATAATTTCCCTAACTTCTCAGTTGGTGAAACAGGACCAGTGAGAGCGCCAGGACGTCGTGAAATTGGTCATGGTGCATTAGGTGAACGTGCTTTACTACAAGTCATTCCAGATGAAAAAGAATTCCCTTATACAATAAGAGTAGTTTCAGAAGTACTTGAATCAAATGGTTCATCATCACAAGCTTCAATTTGTGGTTCAACTTTAGCTTTAATGGATGCAGGTGTACCAATTAAAGCACCAGTTGCAGGTATTGCAATGGGCTTGATTACTAAAGATGATAACTACACAATTTTATCTGATATTCAAGGTATGGAAGATGCACTAGGTGATATGGACTTTAAAGTTGCAGGTACAGAAAAAGGTATCACTGCTATTCAAATGGACATTAAAATCGATGGTTTAAGTGAACAAATCTTAAAAGAAGCACTTGAGCAAGCAAGAATTGGTAGATTATATATCTTAAATCATATGCTTGAAACATTAAGAGAACCTAGAGAAGAACTTAGCCAATATGCACCTAAAATTGAAATTATGCATATTAAACCAGATAAAATTAGAGATGTTATTGGACCTGGTGGTAAGAAAATCAATGAAATTATTGATGAAACAGGTGTTAAATTAGACATCGAACAAGACGGTACAGTATTTATTGGATCTAAAGATAAAGAAATGATCGACCGTGCTAGACAAATTATTGAAGATATTACAAGAGAAGCTGAAGTCGGTGCAATTTATATGGCAACAGTTAAACGTATCGAAAAATTCGGTGCATTTGTAGAAATCTTCCCAGGTAAAGATGCACTTGTTCATATTTCTCAATTCTCTAACGAACGAGTTAACAAAGTTGAAGATGTAGCTAAAATCGGCGACCAATTCTTAGTAAAAGTAACTGAAATTGACCGTCAAGGACGCGTAAATGCATCACGTAAAGTGTTGTTAAACGAAGAAAAAGAACAAAAATAATAAATGAAATGATTCAGATAGGGACATTGACAATCATTAAAATCTGAAATTTAAAGTGTCAACAAAGTCATAGATTTTGTTGGCATTTTTTATGAGTAAGTAGAATAAGAAGTTACATGATACTTGTTAGTAGGTGTATGAATAGGATACCGTTATAAGCAGTTCTGGCCAAAGGTGCAAATACTGATACCGTTATTAGCAGTTCTGACTAAAAGTGCAAATAATGCGATCGTACATGTACATAATACTTCTCAGTACTTATAACACGAAAGGTTTTAATTTAATGATTGCTTCATATAAAATACTTTTATAACCGATACGCCTGAGGGAATCGTACAAGTCGAAGACTACAGGCTGAGACTGTAAGAGGTTATGAAAGTATATATGTCTACTAATAGAGGGACATTGACGTGTCCCTATTTATTTTGAGGTGAATAAATATGGCTGATTTACAACGACTGAATAATGGAACGACAGTGATTTTTGAAGAAGTCCCAAACAGTGAAACAATTAGTGTAGGTGTTTATGTCAATACTGGAACGGGTGACGAAGGTGATTATCCTGAAGGTATTGCTCATTTTATGGAACACATGCTGTTTAAAGGTAGTGAAAACTATACAAGACAGCAATTATCAAACGAATTTGATAAAATTGGTGGCTATAACAATGCATATACAACAAAAATGTATACTTGTTATTTCTGTAAAACATTAAAAAGATTTGAACATAAAGCAATTGATTTACTTATAGATATGGTTAAAAATCCGCTATTTCTTGAAGAAGAAATTGTTCGTGAGAAAAAAGTTATTTTAGAAGAAATTAAAATGATTGAAGATACACCAGAAGAGTGGTTAATGGATAAATTAGAACATGAAATTTATAAAGACCAACCATTAGGACGAATGATCCTTGGTACGCCTGATAGTGTCAATCAAATTGATAGAGATACATTAGTTGATTTCCATAAAAAATATTATCAAAGTAATCGTTTAATTGTTTCAGTTGCAGGTGCCTATAGCGAATCTATGAAAGAAACATTGCTTAAGCAATTATCTGATGGGGGTGAAATACCACTTGATCAACAAGAACAAAGCATGACTTTTATTGAGAAGAAAGAAACATATTATAAAAACGAGCTAGAGCAAACGCATTTTATGAGAAGTTATGATGCACCAAGCTATAATGACGAATACTATTATGCAACCAATATATTGAACACGATTTTGGGCGAAACAATGAGCTCTAAATTGTTCCAAGTTCTAAGAGAAGAACATGGATTATGTTATAATGTTTACTCAGATTTCCAAAGTTTTCACAATGATGGCTTGCTGACAATTTATGTAGCAACTGATAAAGAAAATGTTGATGCATCTAGTGAACTTATTACTGAAGTGCTCGAGTCATTATTAAATGACGGTATCACACAGAATGAATTAGACGATGCTAAAAGCCATATTATCACAAGCTTTTTAATGGCATCTGAATCTAACCAGAATAAAATGACGAGAAATGCACGTTCAATCATGTTTCACAATGAATTAATTACGAATGAGCAGTTCGAGCACGAAATTAATCAAATACAATTAGCAGATATTAAATCAGCTACGAAAAGATTACTAGATGCACCTTATTCTGAGTTTATTTTGACAGAGAAATCATAAAGTTATGACCTGATATAAAAATTATTGTCTTCCTTAATTTAAAATATGTATAAGACTGTTGTATGTGCTTGTATAATCGATTATATAAATGGTATGATTAAATAAATATATTATGGACGGGACTACATTTAGGAGGAACAATTTTGAGTTTAATAAAAAAGAAAAATGATAAAATTCGTATCATACCACTCGGTGGTGTAGGAGAAATTGCAAAAAACATGTATATCGTTGAAGTGGACGAAGAAATGTTCATGTTAGACGCTGGTTTAATGTTTCCAGAAGACGAGATGTTAGGTGTAGACGTTGTTATACCAGACATACAATATGTTATAGAGAATAAAGATAAACTTAAAGGTATCTTTTTATCACACGGACATGAAGATTCTATCGGTGCAGTAAGTTATATACTTGAAAAGCTTGATGCACCAGTATACGGATCAAGATTGACGATTGCATTAGTTAAAGATCACATGAAAGCAAGAAAAATCAATAAAAAAGTACGTTATTATACAGTAAATAAAGATTCAGTCATGAGATTTAAAAACGTTAACGTGACATTCTTTAATACGACGCATTCAATACCAGATAGTTTAGGTGTATGTATCCATACATCATATGGTTCAATCGTTTATACTGGAGAATTTAAATTCGACCAAAGTTTACAAGGTGCTTATGCACCAGATATCGCTAAGATGACTGAAATCGGTCAAAATGGCGTATTTGCGTTGATTAGTGATTCAACAGAAGCGGAAAAGCCAGGCTATAACGTTCCTGAAAATGTAATCGAAAGTCATATGGTTGATGAATTTGCAAAAGCAAATGGACGCATTATCGTTTCATGTTATGCATCTAACTTTATTCGTATTCAACAAGTACTGAATGCGGCTAGTAAATTAAACCGCAAAGTTTCATTCTTAGGACGTTCGTTAGAAAGTTCTTTCAATGTTGCACGTAAATTAGGATACTTTAATATTCCAGAAAATCTTTTAGTACCCGTGCATGACATTAGTAAATATCCTAAAAATGAATTAATTATTATTGCTACAGGTATGCAAGGTGAACCAATTGAAGCATTAGGTCAAATGGCTCAACAAAGACATCCTATTTTAAACATTCTAGAAGGCGATAATGTTTACATTTCTACAACAGCTTCTGCTAATATGGAAGTGATTATTGGTCAGACTTTAAATGAATTAGTTAAAGCTGGCGCACACATTATGCCTAATAACAAAAAAACACATGCATCTAGTCATGGTTGTATGGAAGAACTTAAAATGATGCTTAATTTAATGAAACCTGAATACTTTATTCCAGTACAAGGTGAATTTAAAATGCAAATCGCACATGCGAAATTAGCAGCCGAAACAGGCGTAGACCCTGAGAAAATTTTCTTACTAGAAAAAGGTGACGTTGTTAATTTTGATGGCGAAAAAATGATTGCTAATGAAAAAGTTACAGCTGGTAACGTATTAATTGACGGTATCGGTGTTGGAGACGTAGGTAATATTGTTTTGAGAGACAGACACTTATTAGCTGAAGATGGTATATTTATAGCTGTTGTAACTTTAGATCCTAAAAATAGAAAAATCGTTGGTGGACCTGAAATTCAATCACGTGGATTCGTTTATGTTAGAGAAAGTGAAGAGTTATTAAACGACGCTTCAGAAAAAGTCCGTGAAATTGTTGAAGAAGGTTTACTTCAAAAGAAAATTGAATGGTCTGAAATGAAACAAAATATGCGTGATAAACTCGGTAAGTATCTATATGAACAAACGAAACGTCGCCCGATGATTATTCCAATTATTTCAGAAATCTAATGAATTGTTTTATGGATGATTTTTAACAGTCAAGAGATGAGATTAAATTCTATATCAATACAATGGGTTTTTCCATCTCGGCAAAGATGAACAAATAATGTGTCATACACGCTATACGTTCATTAACTGCCTACATACTATATGAGGCTGAGACATCTATTTATGTCCCAGCCTCTTTTTGCATTATAGATAAGGAGGCTATTTCAAAAATGGTACAAAAGAAGAAGCCAGCAACACGTAAAAGAAAAACAACACGTGGCAAGAAAAAGCAAAAAGATAATACATTAAAATATGTCATACAGATGATTGTGTTGTTTTTACTCGTGTTAGGTATTTTTCAATTAGGATTTATAGGTTTAATGATTGATAGCTTCTTTCATTTCTTATTTGGATTCTCAAAATATTTCACCTATATACTGATAGCGATTATTTCACTATTAATAACAGTGAACGGCAAATTAAAATTCACAAGAAGAGTAAACGGATTGCTCGTCTTTCAAGTAGCATTGCTATTCATAATGCAGTTAGTATTATATTTCAAAGATCCATCGTTTAATACGTTTAAGACAACCTTGAGTGAAACATATTCAAGTTTAGAACGAAATGCATTTTACTTTAACGGTGGTGGTTATATTGGTTATTATGCATTTAATGTCATAAGCAAGCTTATTTCCGTCTTTGGATATAGTTTATTAACGATACTCGTTTTACTATCTAGTGTTATTTTAATCATGAAGAAAAGACATCGTGATATTACTAAATCAGCATTTGATATGGCGCAAAGTAAAACTAAATCAAAAATGACAAATCTTGAACAAAAAAGAGAAGAAAAAGCGAAAGCTAAACAACTAGAAAAAGAAAAGCGTCAAAAAGAGCAGCCTAAAGACGTTTCACATTTAGAAGAAGTTGAACCAGTTCAAGAATTTTCTAAAATTGACAAACAACAAACTAATGAAGAAATTCCAATCTTTGAATCACAAGAAAAGTTAGCATCCAAAAGAACACAACAACCTAAACAACCCGTTCAACAAGATCATGATAATCATGAATCTGAAATGAATGAGTCAACAATAGATGAAACTGAGAACTTAAATTATAAATTACCACCGATTACAATTTTAAATGATCCACCTAAATCTCAATCAGTTTCGAAAAAGACCGTTCAAGAAAAAGGGAAACTACTTGAAGCTACATTAAGAAACTTTAATGTCGATGCGAAAGTGACTCAAATTAGGATTGGACCAGCTGTTACTCAATACGAAGTACAGCCAGCTCAAGGTGTGAAAGTAAACAAAATCGTTAATTTAAGTAATGATATTGCACTGAATTTAGCAGCAAAAGACATTAGAATTGAAGCACCTATTCCAGGTAAGTCTGCAGTTGGAATTGAAGTGCCTAATGAACATATTTCAATGGTAACGCTGAAAGAAGTACTGAATGAGGCAAAACCAACATCAAATAAACTTGAAGTTGCATTAGGAAGAGATATTTCAGGTGAACCAATTACAGCAGAATTAAACAAATTACCTCACTTACTCGTAGCAGGTGCTACAGGGAGTGGTAAATCTGTTTGTATTAATGGTATTATCACAAGTATATTAATGAATGCTAAACCACATGAAGTAAAATTAATGCTTATTGACCCTAAGATGGTTGAATTAAATGTGTATAACGGGATACCACATTTGTTAACACCTGTTGTTACAAATCCTCAAAAGGCAAATCAAGCATTACAAAAAATTGTATCCGAAATGGAAAAAAGATATGACTTGTTCCAACACGTTGGTGCAAGAAATATTGAAGGATATAATCAATTTATTGAACGTACAAATCAAGAAATGGAAGAAAAACAAGCGCAATTACCTTATATTGTCGTCATTGTTGATGAACTTGCTGACTTAATGATGGTTGCTGGTAAAGATGTTGAATCATCCATTATGAGAATCGCACAACTTGCACGTGCAGCAGGTATACACTTAATTATTGCGACACAAAGACCATCCGTTGATGTTATAACAGGTAGTATTAAAGCTAATATACCTTCTAGAATTGCGTTTGCAGTAAGCTCTGCAACAGATTCTAGAACAATTTTAGATAGTGGTGGTGCTGAAAAATTACTAGGTAGAGGTGATATGCTATTCTTATCTAGAGACTCTTCAAAACCAACAAGAATACAAGGTGCATTTCTTTCTGATGGTGAAGTTGAATCAGTTGTTCAACATGTTGTTGGAGAACAAACAGCGAACTATGTTAAAGAGATGGAACCTGACGAACCGACAGAAGCCAATGAAATGGAAAGTGAAGATGCTTTATACAAAGAGGCATATTTATTTGTTGTAGAAGAACAAAAAGCAAGTGCGAGTTTATTACAAAGAAGATTTAGAATAGGTTATAATAGGGCATCTAGGTTAATGGATGATTTGGAAAGTAATGGTGTTATTGGTCCTCAATCAGGTAGTAAACCTAGACAAGTATTGGTTGATATTTATCAAGACGAATAGGGGGATATTATGTCTACAAATGCAAGTACAAATTTCGTTAAAAATTGGATATTAGAAAAAATTCAAACAGCTGAACTTAAACCGGGAGATGCTATTCCGAATGAGTTTGAAATTAAAAAGTTGTTAAATATAAATTATGATGAAATCGAAAAAGCCATACATGAACTTGTCACGGAACAAATTTTATCTCAAAAAACAGGCGACGTAACAGTGGTAAAACCTACACAACCATATTATTATCCATTAGACGAATTAGTAAGTATTACAAAAATGATTGAAAAAAATGGTGAAGTTGCTGGAACAGAATTTATTAGTTTAGATGAAGAAGTTGCAACTTTAAAAGATATAGAAGTATTAAACTTAGAAAAAGATGCATCTATTTCGGTAATAGAAAGAGTACGTACAGCAAATGGTGAACCAGTCGTGTATTGTCTAGATAAAATTGCTACTGATTTATTTGCATGCAGTGACTATAGATCCAATTCATCTATTTTATCCGCAATTGAAAGTAAAGTAGAATTTAAAATTACACATGCTAATACATCTATAGAATCTATTAGTTATGAGCCGTATATTAGTGAAATATTGAACTCTGAGCCAGACGATGCAATGATGTTATTAACACAAGTTCATTATAACGAACATGGCACACCTGTACTTTATTCACTAAATTATTTTAAAAGCAGTCTTGTAAAGTTTCGAATTACAAGAAATAGGATATAATAATTATATTGAGAGAAACAAAGTAACAATTGTTGCTTTGTTTCTCTATATACATACATATAAGAGAGGTATCTATTATGATAACAACAGTACATATACAATTATCTTCAAATGACGTTTATGTGATACCAACTGAAAAATTTAAAACAACGACTATCGTTTTTAAATTTGTAGCACCTTTAAACAGTGAGACGATTACATCTAGGTCAATTTTAAGTAAATTAATTACACGTGTTACAAAACAATACCAAACTGATAAAGAAATGAATAATTTGCTTGCGGACTTATATGGTGCGCATTTATTTAGCTATGTCAATAAACAAGCTAATAATCATATCATGACAATTGGTATTGAAATCGTAAATGAAAAATATTTAAATAGTGAAATTCCACTATTTGAGCAAGCCGTTAAATTATTGCATGAAGTGATTTTTAATCCACTGATCGAAAATGACAAATTTAATGAAAAATACACGAAGCAAGAAAAATCATTACTACATAAAAAATTAACTGCAATTGAAGACAACAAATCTCAACGTGCATTTATTCAATTTATGAATCATATGTTTGAAGATGAGCCATATAAATATTTAGCATCTGGTCGACTAGAAGACATTGATAACGTAACACCTGAATCTTTAGTCAATACATACCATGATTTGTTACACGAGAATGCGATATCTACATATATTATTGGAAATGTTGAATTAGATGAAGTTAAATCATTGTGTCATGAATATTTTAATTTTGATCATAATAGTCAATTAGAAATCGAAACGACATTATTAAAAGATATTAAAGAAGTAAAAGAAATAGTAGATTATACAAAGATTGATCAAGCAAAATTAAATATGGGATATAGGTTCCCAATAACATTCCATTCTAAAGAATATTATTCGTTCTTAGTGTTAAATATGTTGCTAGGTGGAGATGCTTCTTCAATTTTATTTAGTGAAGTACGTGAAAAACAAAGTTTAGCCTATTCGATACATTCTCAAATCGATGCAAGAAATGGATTCTTATATATAGTTGGTGGCATCTCTAAAGATAAAGTACATGTCGCTAAAGAAACAATTTTAAATATTTTTAAAGAAATTCAACAAGGTGAAATTGAAACAGAGAGACTGACGTTAGCGAAGAAAGTCTTAATTTCACACGCACGAGAAATGTTTGATAAACAACGACAAATGATTGACTTATTGCATACACATGCGAGATATCAATCCGTTTATAACTATGATGATTGGATTAAAGAAATTGAATCTATCACAATTGAAGATATTAAAAAGACCGCACAACTTGGACAATTAGATACAATATATATACTGACTGAAGGTGATAACAATGCGTAATCAATATTATAAACAGATTGATGAAACTGTATTCGAAGATACTTTAGAAAATGGTTTAAAAGTAGTTGTCATTCCAAAAGCAGGGTTTTCAAAGACTTTTGTGACATACACAACACATTTCGGTTCTCTTGATCATACATTTAAGCCACATGGCAAAGATGATTTTGTGACTGTTCCGGACGGGGTAGCACATTTCTTAGAACATAAATTGTTCGAAAAAGAAGATGGCGATGTCTTTACAAGTTTTGCTGAAAATGATGCACAAGTTAATGCATTTACGACATTTGATAGAACAAGTTATTTATTTAGTGCGACTGGAAATGTGCACGATAATATTATTCGTTTATTAAAAATGATTGAAAGTCCGTATTTTACTGAGAAAACAGTAGAAAAAGAAAAAGGTATAATCGCTGAAGAAATTAAGATGTACCAAGAACAGCCTAATTATAAATTAATGTTCCAAACTTTAGGCGCACTCTATCATAATCATCCTGTACAAGTGGATATAGCAGGTTCAGTTGAAAGTATTTATGATATTACAGCTGAAGATTTATATTTATCATATGAAACTTTTTACCATCCAGCAAATATGGTGTTAATCATTGTTGGAGACGTCGATCCAGAAGAAACTATACAATTAGTACGCGAACATGAAGACAAAAGAAATATGCACGAAATGCCACCTATTACGAGAAAAGTAATAGACGAACCGACATCCGTCCATACACCATATGTCGAAACGAAAATGGACATTGTTCAAGAAAAATCAATGTTGGCATATAAGTTCAAGCCTAATACTATTTCTGATAAAGTACGCGTAAAAAATGATATGGAAATGATGATTGCTTTAGATTTAATGTTTGGTGAACAAACTGAATTTTATCAATCAAATTTAGAAAAAGAAGTGATTGATGATACGTTTGGTTATCAATTTGCTAACGAAATGACATATAGTTATTTAATTCTAGCTGTGACAACTGATTATCATAATGAATTTAAAGAAGCGATTAAAGCGGAACTTAAGAAATATATTGAAAATGGATTTGTACTTGAAGAGTTAGAAAGAGTGAGAAAACAAACTTTAAGGGAAATTGTATCGAGTTTAAATTCTCCAGAATATATTGCAAATCAATATACTAAATTCTATTTCGAAGGTGTAGAACTATTTGAACTTGTAAACATTTTAGAATCTATAACAGTAGAAAGTGTACAAGAAACATTGGCTTCATTAATAGACTTTGATCATGTAGTAGAAAGTCGTTTGGTGAAACAAAATGGCTAGAACATTCATTGTTGGTGGTAGTGGTGACATTGGATTATCGATTGTTGATGAATGTTTATCATTAGGTCATGAAGTGATACTGCATTATAATCGTTCTAATATTAAAGAACTCAAACAAAGATATGCCGGACAACCTGTTACTTTTCTACAATCCGATTTAACAAACAAAGCTAATTTACAATCTTTAACATCAATCAGAAATATTGATCAATTAATTTATGCAGCTGGGCAATCGTCATTTGGTGCGATACAAGATTTTACAGATCATGATATTGATGTTCAATATAACTTGAATGTATATGCACTCATAAAAATTGTTCAATTATTTGTTGATGATATTAGAAAGAGTGAAAATGGAAGAATAATCGTTATATCATCTATTTGGGGAGAGACTGGTGCGAGTTACGAAACAATTTATTCAACAATGAAAGCAGCTCAACTTGGTTTTGTTAAATCTTTAGCAAAAGAACTTGCTTTAACATCTATTACAGTAAATGCTATATGTCCAGGTGTCGTTCATGGTAAAATGACAGATGAACTTGATGAAATTACACAAACACAATTAAAAGATGAAATACCACAAGGTCGGTTTGTTCAAACTAAAGAAGTTGCGGCAACGGTGGGATATTTATTAAATCCGTTATCTCAAAGTGTGACCGGCCAAGTTCTACGTGTAAACGGAGGATGGTATATTTAATATTGGGGTGGATATTATGGAAGAAGTCATTAAAAAAGAATGGTACTTAGAATACGATATACAAGTAAATAGAGCAGGTTTATTAGGGGATATCTCTAGTTTGCTTGGTATTTTAGGTATTAATATCATTACGATAAATGGTGTCGATCAAGGTCGAAGAGGGTTACTCATTAAGACAGATGATATGAATAAAGTTAAACGCTTTGAAAATATTGTTAAAGAAATTGATGATATTACCATTAAAAAGTTACGTACACCAGGATTAAGAGATCGATTAGCGGTAAGACACGGTAGATATATTAAACGAGATGTTGATGACAAAAAAACCTTTAGATTCGAAAGAAAAGATTTAGGTTTATTAGTTGATTTTATGGCAGAACTTTTTAAAGAGAACCGTCATAAACTGATTGGTGTGAGAGGTATGCCAAGAGTAGGTAAAACAGAATCTGTTGTTGCCGCTAGTGTGTGTGCCCATAAAAAATGGTTGTTTATTAGTTCGACACTTATTAAGCAAACAGTAAGAAGCTCTTTATTAAAAGGTGAATATAGTGATGAAAATGTTTATATTATTGATGGTGCTGTAACATCTAAGCAAACTGATGAAAAGCATAAACAACTCGTTAGAGAAGTTATGAGTTTACCAACAATTAAAGTAGTAGAACATCCTGATCTATTTGTACAACGCTCTGAATATAGCCTTGAAGATTTTGATTATATTATTGAACTAAGAGAAACAGAAGACCAAGAAATTACATATGAGCAATTAAATAAAAATGATTTATTTACAAATGACAATATGGCATTTGGAGATGGATTTGGATTTTTTGAATAAATTGTTTGAGGTGAATATATTTGAAATATATTGGAGAAACGTTAAGAAGTAAAAGAGAACAATTAGGGATGACTTTAGTTGAACTTGAAGAAAAAACAAAGATACAAAGACCATTTTTAATGATGATTGAAAAGAATGAATTTGAAAATCTACCAAATCCGGATTATACAAGAGGTTTCATAACGAAATATGCTTCTGCAATCAATATGAGTGCACCAGAATTAATTGATAAACATCAAAGTGAGTTGCCTAAAACAGCACCTTCTGCTAAAGAAGCTTTTAGACAGCTTACGCAAGAAAAAAGAAGTCAAACTGAAATATCAGAGAATAAAATGGTAGCTAAACTCATAACACAAATGGTTACATTCTTTGGTGTATGCTTAATCGGTTGGATATTATTAATAATTATCATTTAATTATATATAGTATTGATTTATAATAGTATTATTATGCAGTTGTAAGAAAAGAAGGAGAACGAATATGAATATTCCTAATCAATTAACAGTATTACGTGTTATTTTAATACCTGTATTTGTTTTATTTTTACTTGTAGATTTTAATATGGGTGACATGCATTTCTTATTTGGACAAGAAATGAGAATAGAACAATTTATAGCTGGTATTATATTTATTTTAGCTTCTGTTACAGATTGGTTTGATGGCTATTTAGCGAGAAAATGGGAACTTGTTACAAACATGGGGAAATTTTTAGACCCTCTAGCTGATAAATTATTAGTAGCGAGTGCATTAATTGCATTGGTAGAGCTTGATAAAGTATCATCAGTTATTGCTATTATCATCATTGCTAGAGAATTTGCTGTAACAGGACTAAGATTACTTCAAATTGAACAAGGCTTTGTAAGTGCAGCTGGTCAATTAGGTAAAATTAAAACGGCTGTAACGATGGTCGCAATTGTATTTATCCTATTACAAGAACCATTCTCTACTTTATGGCAAATTAATCTTGGGCAATGGCTCATGTATATTGCTACTTTCTTTACAATTCTATCTGGTATAGAGTATTTTTATCATGGTAGAGATGTATTTAAAGGATCAAAATAATAACAACATTTAACCTACAACATTTCGTTTGTAGGTTTTTCTGTAGGAGGCAAAAATATGAAAGTTAGTATTTTAAGCGTAGGTACTGAAATTTTATTAGGACAAATTGCTAACACAAATGCACAGTTTATTTCAAAAGTACTTAATGAACTCGGTGCAAGTGTTATGAGACACGTTGCTGTAGGCGATAATCCTGGAAGATTAGAACGTACTTTTAAAGAAGAATTAGCGCATCATGACGTAGTGATTTTAACAGGTGGTTTAGGACCTACAAAAGATGATTTAACAAAACAAACTGTTGGTAAAGTATTAGGTAAATCATTAGAAACAAACCAACAAGCTATGGATCAAATCGAACAATATTTTAAAAATGAAAACCGTACGATGACACCTAATAATAGACAACAAGCACTTGTTATTGAAGGTAGTGAAGTACTGAAGAATGACTTTGGTATGGCACCAGGCATGTATTTAGAAGTGGATGACAAAAAAGTCGTATTATTACCTGGTCCGCCAAAAGAACTTCAACCAATGGTCAATCAATATCTTGTATCCTTCTTCTTAAATGAAGAACGTGTGATCTTTTCAGAGTCATTGAATTTCATGGGAATTGGTGAATCTAGCTTAGAAACAGAGTTGATTGACTTAATAGATAATCAATCCAATCCTACAATTGCACCACTTGCTGGTCAACATGAAGTATCACTCCGCATTACAGCTAATGCGAATACAAAACAACAAGCGATAGATTTAATCCAGCCTGTTAAAACAGAAATATTAAATAGAATCGGCGAATTTTATTACGGTAGTGATGATTTAACAGTTGAAGATGCTGTATTTAATGAATTAGACCAACCACTTGTTATATATGATGGCATTACAGATGGCGTATTAAATGCGCGACTTAAGCTTTCTAAAGACAGCAAACAATATTTAAAATCATATCTCTTACAAAATTCATGGACTGATGAAATGTTGAATATTAGTCAAGATGATTCAATTGAACAAATTGCTAATAAGTTAAAATCAACATTTAACGTAGAAAGTGTTATCGTTTTAAAACAAGATCATAAAGAATCAACAGTATATATTTCACATATGCAAAAAACGGAAAAATTTATTTCGTCATTAAGTCAATCATATGCTGGAAGACGTGATAGAATAAGCAATATAGCACTTATAAAGTTTTTGAACCAATTAAGGTAACTTGCAATAATTCATAAAATCGGTACTTATGTTCGCTTAATTTTTAAAAATGCGTACAAAAACACGAACAAATATTCGCTTTATGCTTGCAATTTAGAACAAAAGCATTTATAGTAATAATAGCTAATTAAACAAGTAAATTCATTTTATATATAGGAGGTTATCGCGTGAACGAACGTCAAAAAGCACTCGATACAGTAATTAAGAATATGGAAAAATCCTTTGGTAAAGGGGCAGTAATGAAGCTAGGGGATAATACAAGTAGAGAAGTATCAGCAGTTTCTAGTGGCTCAATCACACTTGATAAAGCATTAGGTGTTGGTGGTTACCCTAAAGGACGTATCATTGAAATATATGGTCCAGAAAGTTCTGGTAAAACAACAGTAGCTTTACACGCTATCGCTGAAGCACAAAGACAAGGTGGCGTAGCTGCTTTTATTGATGCTGAGCACGCACTAGATCCTGTTTATGCTAAAAACTTAGGCGTAGATATTGATAACCTATATTTATCACAACCAGACCATGGTGAACAAGGTTTAGAGATTGCAGAAGCATTTGTTCGTAGTGGTGCAGTTGATATTGTTATTGTTGACTCAGTAGCAGCATTAACACCTAAAGCTGAAATTGAAGGTGAAATGGGAGATACACACGTTGGTTTACAAGCAAGATTAATGAGTCAAGCTTTACGTAAATTATCAGGTGCTATTTCTAAATCAAATACAACAGCTATCTTTATCAACCAAATTCGTGAAAAAGTTGGCGTTATGTTCGGTAATCCTGAAGTTACACCAGGTGGACGTGCGTTGAAGTTCTATAGTTCTGTTCGTTTAGAAGTACGCCGTGCTGAACAATTGAAACAAGGTCAAGAAGTTGTTGGTAACCGTACTAAAATTAAAGTTGTTAAAAACAAAGTTGCGCCTCCATTCAGAGTAGCAGAAGTTGATATTATGTATGGTGAAGGTATTTCACGTGAAGGTGAATTAATCGACTTAGCAGTTGAATTTGATATTGTAGATAAATCAGGTGCTTGGTATTCATATAACGGAGAACGTATGGGTCAAGGTAAAGAAAACGTTAAGACTTACCTAAAAGAAAACCCAGCTATTATTGAAGAAATTGATGGAATCTTAAGAGATCAATTAGGCTTTAACGGTAAGAAGAAAGAAGAAGCTAAAAAAGAAGAAAAACCTAATGAGCCTGAACAAGAAACTTTATTAGACTAAATAGTATTTTGACATTAAATTAAACATTCTATAGATTACGTTTCATTGTGTAATCTATAGAATGTTTTTTTATAAAAATAGAATTAAAAATTAAAGTCCATGTCCTTGACACTTGTACAAATTTAAACGTACAATTGAGTTGTATGATTCCATAGTTTCATTTAATCATATTTTTGTATATATAAGACGTAGAACCTAGATAGAAGGAGGTGTTTATGTGGACTTATTAACCCTCTTACTCATTTTGCTAGGAGTTATTCTAGGTGTTGTTGTAGGATACTTTTTCGCACATAATAGCTTAACGAAAAAGCAAGATCAAGCTCGTCAGTCTGCTCACTATATTATAAGTGAAGCGAATAAAGAAGCTGAGAGTCTTAAGAAAGAAAAGTTGATTGAAGCTAAAGAAGAAAATCAACAAAGTAGAGATCATCTTGATAGTGAAATTAGAGAGAGAAGAAGTGACCTACAAAAGCAAGAAGCAAGATTACTTCAAAAAGAAGAAAATTTAGAGCGCAAATCTGATCTTTTAGACAAAAAAGATGAAATTCTAGAAAACAAAGAAGCTAAAATTGAAGAGCGACAACAACAGGTAGATGCAAAAGAGAGTAATGTTCAAGAAATAATAATGAAACATGAACAAGAACTAGAACGCATCTCCGGACTCACACGTGAAGAAGCTCGTAAAGAGCAATTCTCACAAGTAGAAGAAGAACTGTCACATGATATTGCTGTACTTGTAAAAGAAAAAGAAAGAGAACTAAAAGCAAATGTCGATAAAAAAGCTAAAGAACTGTTGTCTATTACTGTACAAAGATTAGCAGCAGATCATACTTCAGAATCGACTGTATCCGTTGTTAATTTACCAAATGATGAGATGAAAGGACGTATTATCGGTCGTGAAGGTCGTAATATTCGTACTTTAGAAACATTAACAGGTGTAGATTTAATTATAGACGATACACCAGAAGCGGTTATATTATCTGGATTTGATCCAATTCGTAGAGAAATCGCTAAGACAGCCTTAACTAATTTAGTATCTGATGGACGTATCCATCCAGGTAGAATTGAAGATATGGTTGAAAAAGCGAGAAGAGAAGTGGATGACCTAATGAGAGAATCAGGTGAACAAGCGACATTTGAATTAGGTATTCATAACTTACACCCAGAATTGGTTAAAATTTTAGGACGTATGAAATATCGTACAAGTTATGGCCAAAGTGTACTGAAACACTCAGTAGAAGTTGCACAACTTTCAGGAATGTTAGCAGCTGAACTAGGTGAAGATGTTACTTTAGCAAAACGTGCAGGTTTATTACATGATATTGGTAAAGCTATTGATCACGAAGTTGAAGGTAGCCATGTTGAAATAGGGGTAGAACTTGCAAAGAAATATCATGAACATGATACAGTCATAAATGCAATACACTCACATCATGGGGATGTAGAACCAACATCAGTTATTTCTATACTGGTAGCAGCAGCAGATGCGTTAAGTGCTGCAAGACCTGGAGCTAGACGAGAAACTTTAGAAAATTATGTGAAACGTTTAGAAAGATTAGAAGAAATATCAGAAGGTTATCAAGGTGTTGAAAAAGCATTCGCAATACAAGCAGGTAGAGAAATTAGAGTAATCGTTTCTCCTGAAGATATTGACGACTTGAAAGCACATAGAATAGCTAGAGATATTAAAGATCAAATAGAAGGCGAATTACAATATCCAGGGCATATTAAGGTGACAGTTGTCCGGGAAATGAGAGCTACTGAATACGCTAAGTAGAAGAGTTCTCAAATTTTAAAACCCTAACCGAAAACGGTTAGGGTTTTTTATATTGTTATCAAAATGACTTTTGTATTATAGCTATTGAACTAATTCTATGATTTTAGCTATTTTGAGTATATAACGAATATATCTAATGAACATATTCGGCATATATGTTAAATAGGAGTGAAATTAATGAAGTATAAACCACTTAAGTCGATTTTTCTATTATTTGGAACAGATGTTATGCAAGCAGAATATGATATGAGAATCAGACATTATTCAAGTTATTTATTAGATATAAACATTAGTCCTATGCAAGATGAGAAACAAATACTCGATATACAATATCCATTATTTTATTCAATAAATAAAAGTCTGTTTAAGCAGTATGAAAGAATTCTATTAAATTCATCTAAAATCAAACAATTATCTGCTAATCTTCCTAGAATAGCAACGAATGCATATATTAATAAGTTATTAATTAACGAATTACAAAGTACGAACGAAATTGAAAATATTAAAAGTACTAAAAAAGAAATAGCTGAAGTATTAAATAATACAAGTAAGAAAGATAAAAGATTTACAGGATTAGTCACTCAGTATTTAATGATGAAATTTGGAGAACTTGATCTAAATTCTGTTGCAGATTTTAGGAAAATATACGATGAAATTGTTTCTGATGAAATCAAAAAAGATGAACATCCTGACGGTAAGATGTTTAGAGCTAGTAGTATAGGTGTATTTGATCATTCTAAAAATAAATGGGTTCATAGAAATGAATATAGTGAATCTATAGTGATAGAATTATTAACAAAGCTTATAGATTATATAAAAAGTCATGAATCACCTGAACTTATTAAAATTTTGGCAAGTCATTATATTTTTGAATATATACATCCATTTTATGATGGGAATGGGCGTATTGGTAGATATATAATAGCTAGAAAATTAAACGATTTATTAGACCCATATACAGCACTTTCATTTTCGTATTCTGTAAATAATAACAAGTCTAAATATTATAAAGCTTTTGCTGATACTTCAAATTATTTCAATAAAGGTGAATTAACTAATTTTATTGATGATATGTTGAGTATTTTAATCGAAGGACAAGAAAATATAATTGACAATTTTGAAGAGAATATAAACATTATCAATAAAATACAACTAGCATTACAAAACAAACATTATGATAAGTATGAATATAAAATATTATATATTTTGTTACAAGATAAAGTATTTGGTAGTAAATATTCAAGAATTACTTTGAAAGAACTACAAACAGCTTCAGGTTATTCCAGAGGAAAGATTAATAATGTTATTTCTAGCCATGAAGAAAAATTAATCAAAATTAAAAGTAAACCTGTTATATATGAAATTAGTGATCAATTTATGTATAGTTTACTATCTGAGAATATTAGTGAGTAAAAATCCCTTATGATTAATTTACTATAATTGTTAATTAGGAGTGGTAAAAATGGTTGATCTGTTAAAACAGTTGATATCTTTTCTTATGGATATTTTCTCTGTATGGAGTGGTTCACCTAAACTAAATATTAGTTTTACTAAAAGAAAAAAAGTAAAGAAATAGCTTATGTTTAAGTATTTTCATGAGTAAATAAATATATAAACTCAATCACACTTTGTACAAAAAAACATCGCATGCCATTAGTTAACGAGTGACATGCGATGTTTTGTTTTACATATTAAATTTTATAACCACATTTTTGTTAAAGTGTCTGCAAATCCTTCTGGTTTTTGAACGTAACCTAAGTGTCCACCTGGTATGTCGACGATTTTAATACCTGTTTGTTCTTCTATATAGAAGTTTACCTCTTGTGGGAATGAACCTACTGAATCTGTACCGTTTAATAATGTGACAATATCTTTATGTTTTGATAAATCTTCTAATGTAATATCAGAATGTGTATATTGTCTGATTTCATAATTTGCCCAGAAAATCATACGTTCATATTGTGCTTTTTGTGCTTCGTCGTCTTCTGAAACGGGTTTAGACATGTCTTTAGCATCAATTGCTGAAATGTTTAATGTTTCTCCAAATGTTTGCATGCCTTTTTGTAATCCTTCAGATGCAATTTGTTCTACGATTTGATCATTTTTTTCTTTCCAATATTGACTATCTGGAAGGAAAGTATTGATTGGTGGTTCATGGAATGCAATTTGTTTAACAACTTCTGGATAATCTTTTAATACGTGCATCGTAACGATAGAACCTGAGCTTGAACCTAAAATATATACTGGCTCATCACTTAAATGTTTCGCAAGTTCTGCAACATCTTGTGCGTCTCGTTTAACACGATAGTCATCGTCTGGATTTTGTGCACGTTCTGGAAGTGGCTCTGTTAATTCACTATGTCCATAATCTCTTCTATCTACAGCTACAACTGTAAATCGATCTTTCAATTGTTCAGCTAAAGGTAAGAATATATCTCCAGTACCGTTAGCACCTGGAACAAGTATTAAAACAGGTCCTTCTCCAACTTTATAGTAATTTAAATTTGCGCCTTGTAATTTTAATGTATTCATTATATTGCCTCCATTTTTAAAGTTTTAATAGTTTTTGTGCATTTTTAAAACTAATCTTTTCTTTTTCCTCAGTTGTTAAATCTAATTCATCTAAGAATGTGCCTAATTCTTCCGGTTGAATATAAGGATAATCTGCAGAATATAATATATGATCAACTCCAACAGCATTTTTAACCATTTCAAATTGAGGTTTAGTTAACATGCCGCTTGGTGTAATAAAGAAATTATTTTTAAAGTAGTGACTAGGTTTATGTTTTAATTTTGGTGCATAAATGGTTTCATCCATTCTTTCATAGAAGAATGGTGTGAATTCTCCCCAATGTCCGATAATCATTTTTAAGTTTGGGTATTTATCCATAATACCACTTAAAATAATACGCATTGCATGGACACCGACATCAACATGCCAACCATAACCAAAACAAGCAAATGATCCAGCAGTTGCATCTGAATATTGATCACTTTGATAATAAGCTTGATATGCTTCGTCACTTATTGGTGCTGGATGTAAATAAATAGGTACATCTAAAGCTTCTGCAGTTTCAAAAATGGTATGAAATTCAGGACTATCCAAAAACTTACCATTTGGACGACCAAAGATGAGCGCACCTTTAAAGTTGAGTTCATTCACACATCTTTTAAATTCTTCAGCAGCTGCTTCTGGTTCATTAATAGGCAATGTAGCAAATCCTAGAAAACGATCTGGATATTGATCAATATATTTTTTTAAAGTGTCATTTGTATAACGGCATAATTCAATTGCTTTATCACCAGATAGTAGGGAAGGAGAGCCATTACCATAAGATAAGACTTGCATTTGTACATTTTGTTCATCCATAAACTTAATGCGTTGATCATGTTGATTAATTTCATCTTCATTCGTAAAGCCAGTTTGGTGTTCAAGTGCTTCTAACATTGCTTTTAATGGCACACCGTTTTCTGATGGTTGAATAATTTGCTCATTTGTTCTTGAACTTCTTTTAATACAAAATGTTCTTCAAAATTGATACTTTTCATTGATAGAACTCCTTTAAAAATTGATTAATTGAAATATAATTTGTTTATATTACCAAGGCATTATACCGATAACAATGTGTCAGCAGATTTAACTGATTGATCGGCTGTTATATCTACGTGAACATAATCAACATCAATATCCACTGCTGCTTTTTTACCACGTGATTCATCACGAGTACCAATATATACTTTACAACCTTGATCTTTCTATACGCGAGCTATTTCAAAATCTAAACCTTTATTACCGTCTGTAATAATTAAATTTCCCTATTTTCTGTTAAAAATTCATAATTTTTAGTCGTAAGTGCATTTAGTAAGATATCTACTTTGAATGTAATGAATTGTTTATTTAATAATATTATGTTAACAAATTTTGTTGTTAAATAATTGTACAGTCGTGTCAGTTATACTCACATAAATTTGTGTCATCGTATTCCTTATGTATACTAAATATAATTGAGGAGGATCGAAAGATGATTAGATTAGTTAAAGAAGAAGATTTAAAAGAAATCTTATATATTTATAATGATGCAATTAAGAATACAACAGCTGTATACACATATGATGAAACAACATTAGAAGAACGTCATAAATGGTTTAATACTAAAGTGGAAAATAACCAACCTGTTATTGTGTATGAAGTGGATGGCCAAGTTGCTGGTTTTGCAACATACGGATCTTTCAGAGATTGGCCAGCATATCAATATACAATTGAACATTCTATTTATGTAAATCCAGATTTCAGGAGACAAGGTATTGCTTCAAAATTATTATTAGAAATTATTGATTTAGCAAAGAAAAATGGCTATAAAACGATTGTTGCAGGAATTGATGGTGATAATCAAGGCAGTATTGATTTACATAAAAAATTAGGGTTTAAATATAGTGGTAAAATTGAAAAAGTAGGATATAAATTTGATAAGTGGTTAGATTTAGACTTTTATCAAATATTTTTATAAATGTTATACAACCATACTGAGACAATAATTTTTGTTTGAGTATGGTTGTTTTTA
Organism: Mammaliicoccus sp. P-M58; assembly: GCF_022386165.1. Taxonomy (NCBI): domain Bacteria; kingdom Bacillati; phylum Bacillota; class Bacilli; order Caryophanales; family Staphylococcaceae; genus Mammaliicoccus; species Mammaliicoccus sp. P-M58. The sequence goes on along the minus strand of NZ_JAJNJI010000004.1, from coordinate 109,876 downwards.
ATTTTTAAATTTCAGAAGTATTTCCTTTTTTTAATGATATTGTGAGTATTAATACTAATATCAACAATATCCCTAATATTTGAAAAGGTAAAAATGCGACATTTAACCAAATAGCACTGCTTAATATTGCGATTACAGGTTCAATTGTTCCGAAAAATGCGGTTTCTTTAGCACTTAAATAATTCAAACTAGAAATAAAGAAATAGAATGCGATTGTTGTACCTGCAATAATGCCAAATAAGAGATAAAAAATAGTTTGGCCATTTAATAGTTGAATATCAATATCCCAAATAGGCGCTTTAAAATTGATAAATATGCCAGATATGAGCATTGACCAACCAACGACGAGAACTGACGGATATTTTTTTAATAAATTGCCAACATAAATCGTATAAAAAGCTAATGATAAACCAGATATAATGCCCCAAGTAATACTACTTTTAACAACCATTAAGTTGTAAATACTCCCGTTAGTTAATAATAAAAAAGAACCGGCGATTGTTAAAATAATGGCTATTAAATCAAATGCTTTAAAAGTGTCTTTTTTTCTTAAGACATACCAAATAATGATATAGACTGGCGCTATATATTGTAAAAGCGTCGCTACTGCTGCATTACCGTAATTGATGGATGCCATGTATGAGTATTGAACGAGAAACATGCCAAAAATTGAAAATAGCAACAACTGAATGATACTTGTCTTATCTTTAAATATACTAAACAAGCTATGTTGTTTGTGCGTTAATTTAAACAAGCATAATAGTAATACACCACTTATAAGCAGTCTTGCTGTTACATACCAATTCATATCAATATGTTGATGTTGAAATAAATAATCAGAAACTGTACCACCTAGTCCCCAAAAGCTTGCTCCAACTATTGCTAAAGTTATACCTTTAATGCGATTATACTTGTCCATATGTTTCACCTTCATTTTATAATTATATATTGATTATAGTGATTTAAAACATGATATAATACATAAATATTGTGTAATAATATCAAAATATTGAGGTGAATGTTGATTGTATACTGAAATTATTGTTGAAGAAACAAGAGAAGAATTAATTCAATATCCTTATAAAAATTGGCATCACATTATTTTACATACTGTTTTAAACAAAACGTTATATGGTTACATCCCCATTCATTGGCACAGTGCTTTGCAATATGTTTATGTCATTAATGGTGAACTTAAAGTTGGAATAGGTGAAGAGTTGATACATATTCCAAAAGGGCACGGGTTATTTATCAATTCTCAAGTTGTTCATGAAATAAATGAAAGTGTGTCTGATACAGAATATTTTTGTTGGAATATTGATCTTGCTGATATGTATAAACAGATAGAGATGGAATATTTAACGCAAGTATTAGAATTAGCACATAAAATACCTTATATATATTTGTCACCGAATCTCTCTGAACATCAAATGTTGATTAATATCATTAAAGAAGCGGGTGATAAATTTGATGAAAAAGAACAACATTTTAAACTAGATATTTCAATTTGCTATTATGAGTCATTGAAACATTTGATAAATATCATGTCGCAAATTGAAACAGACGCACATTACTATTTTGATCAACGTATCAAAACATTGATTAAGTATATACAAGATCATTACCAATCTAAAATAACTTTGAATGATTTAAGTGAGAATATCCATATGAGTAAATCTGAGACTGTTCGACTGTTTAGTAAATATGTTCATCAAACGCCATTTCAATATATCTTAAATTATAGATTAGAAAAAAGTGTGAGTATGTTAAATAAACATACAGATAAGTCGATTACAGATATTTCTTACGCATGTGGCTTTTCAACAACGAGTTATTTTATACAAAAGTTTAAAGAAAGGTATGGCCAAACACCAAAACAATTTCTTAAACAAATAAAAAAGTAAACGCTTCCTATTGAAAAACTATAATTATATCGATACAATATAATTGAACAGTTATAAAGTAAAGGGGATGATTAGATGGATATAAAATTAGTCGTCACAGATATGGATGGTACTTTTTTAGATGGGAATAGCGAGTTTGATAGAGAAGCGTTTGGCATATTAAAAGAAAATTTAGATTCACACAATATTAGATTTGTGTTCTGTACGGGGAAACAATGTGAAAGAGTTGAAAATATTGTAGGTGATTTAACGAAAGATACATTTATCATTGGAGATAGTGCAACACGTATAAAATATAACGGTGAATTTCTTTACACAGCAATGATACAAAATGAACTAGGATTAAATATTATTGATGCTTTAACAAAAATAGATCCAGAGCAAACAATTATTGCATGTACGGAAGATGTAGCATATGTTCTAGATACTGTTTCTGAAGAAGAAAGAAAATTTGTACACGGGTCATATCAAAATGTTACATATATTAAAGACTTCACAGAAATTAAAAGTGATTTCTTGAAAATTACAGTTCATGACGCTTCAGGTAAATGTAAACAAACAGCACAACAAATTGATTACTTTAATAATGAAGCTTATATTATTGCATCTGAAGATTACTGGATTGATATTACGAAATTAGGTGTTAATAAAGGAACGACTATTCATAAAATACAAAGTATATTAAATATTGATCCCGCTGAAACAATTGCTTTTGGTGACGGACTTAATGATATAGATTTATTCAAATCAGCTAAATATAAAGTAGCAATGGATAACGCTTATCCAGAATTGAAGAAAGAGGCAAATCTCATCGCTATCAATCATAACGATAGTGGCGTTATTAAAACATTAAATTTATTGCTTACATTCTGATATCATAAGTATGAGGTGATAATATGAAACCGGAGAATCAATATGATGATCAAGTATTTTTTGATCAATATGCTAAAATGGCGAGAAGTCAGCACGGCTTGGAAGGTGCAGGAGAATGGGAAACATTACAAAGCAATTTACCTGATTTTAAAAATAAAAAAGTATTGGATTTAGGTTGTGGTTATGGTTGGCATTGTAAATATGCTGTTCAGCAAGGAGCTAAAGAAGTAATTGGCATTGATGCTTCTAAAAAGATGATAGAGAAGGCAGAAGCGGTCAATCATGATTCTAAAATAACCTATTTGGTTGATTTCATTGATGAGTATTCTATGGAACCTAATACTTATGACGTAATATTAAGTTCATTAGTGATTCATTATATAGAAGATATTGAGTCACTGTTTAAAAAAGTATCAAAAGCATTATCACATAATGGAGAATTTATATTTTCAGTAGAGCATCCTATATTTACGGCACATGGTTCTCAAGACTGGATTTATAAAGATGGAGAAATTGAGCATTTTCCTGTTGATCATTATTTTGTTGAAGGGGAAAGAAATACACATTTCTTAGGTAGCGAAATAAAAAAATATCATCATACATTAACTTCATATTTTGCAGCGCTTAAAAATAATCAATTTGTCATTGAAAATATTGTTGAGCCAATACCACCACAACATATGATGAATATAGATGGTATGAAAGATGAATTGAGAAGACCTATGATGATCATATTTAAAGCGAAGAAGATAAACTAAATGTAATATAGTAATAATAAGAGTGGGATAGAAATCTAATTTATATAAAAAGATTTCTGTCCCGCTTTTTAGTTATGCTTCAAAATCCAAATAATAATAAATATCAAATTTACCTTTTTGTTGTGTGAATTGATATGATTTGGTATTTAATCCACCAATTTCAAAGCCATACTTTAAATAAAAGCGATTAGCATTTAAATTATTGTCTTGAGCTATCGTATAAATCCCTTTTATTCCTTCATCTTTTGCTAATTCTATCGCTGCATTTAACAATGTTGATGCAACATTTTGACCACGGTAAGAAGAAGAGACTTTTAAATCACTTAAATACAAATATTGATTCCAATCCTTTTCAAAAATACCTAAACCAATACATTTGTTATCATCAAATGCACCTATTGCAAAACCTTTCTGATCAATTGAATCAAGCTGATAATTTTCATCAGGAAAAATCATAGTATCAGAATCCGTTAACACTTCATGATATTGCCATACATCAGCAGTTCTCGTAACGACAAGTTTACCGAACAATTCGAATGGTTCATTAGGTAATTTAAGTGCATGTTCATTATTTTTAGTAATACGTTCAATCGTTATCATAAATTATGCCACCCCCATTTACATATCATAGCATAAGCGAAGAAAATGGTTTTAGACTATTCAATACTAACAATACAATCCATGCTCAATCGTACTTTCTTATCCTCTGCAATAACTTCTAATTTTTTATGTTCACTATCAAATTTATTAATTTCACATGCTATTTCTTTAAAATAACCATCTTCCCAATATTTAATAAGTGCTTGTGGATTATAAAATATTTTCTCTGCTAATACGTTATTCAAATCATTTAATGCAGTTTCTTCTAATATAGGTTTTTCTACTTTTGTTTGATCGGCTATAAACTGTTTAATCATTTCATATTGCTGAGGCATTGTTGCAAATGGTGCCCATTTAATCATGCCTCTTCCTTTAGGAATATTACGCTGTAGATAATGATTAGGAATTTTGCGATAATCTGTCTCATATTTATAAGGTTCTGGTAAGTCAGGATTAATAATTTTCATATACAAGCTCCTTATTCATTTTATTTAAGCAATGAATCGCGTTATTCAAAGAAACGATCATCGTATTTCGTTGTGTTGAAGATGTATAAACATCACGATAAATGACGCGTAAAATCTTTAAATATCCCGTAAATAAAATGAACTTCTCAGTTCGATAATCAAATGATTGTAGGTAACGTTCAACTTTGTTTATTTCTTTATAAATGACTTCACCATTTAAAAATAGCGCCGTATCATTAGTCGGTTCAACGCTATCTAACATATAAATGTAAGTTTCAAATTTATGAATCATTAAGTTAATATACTTATTCATCACAAACACCTCCCGTAGAATCTTTTCTTCATTATACGAACAAGTGTTCGCTTTTGTAAAGTGAAAAGTGAGAGATAAATTTGACTAAATAAATGAAAATCTATTGAAAGCTTGTGTTATATCAAGCATACTTAAGAAAAAATTTTAAAATTAAAGTAGGTGAATAAAGTGACAATTGTGATTGCTGGTGGATCTGGTATGTTGATGGATGCAACGAAATGGATTAAAGAACATTTTGATGTTGATATTTGGCTACTTTCTAGAAATCAAAATAAATACTCAGAGGACTTACTTCATTCGAAAAATATACATTTTAAACAATATGATTATGAAAATGATAATGCGCTGATTGATGAGAATATACGAGATGTTAATATTATGGTGAATTGGGTGCATAGTAATGGCTATTTCAATCATCTCAAGTTCATTGAGAAACATATAATTGTGGATAAGCATGCTGAACCAATTTATGTTCACGTCGTCGGTACAAATAAATATGATGATGCTGACTTTATTAATGGGCTTAAGAATAAAGGCTTTAATGTATTCACAGTAAAATTGGGTCATCGAATAAATGTAGATGGAACTAAACTTTGGCTTAATCATGAAGAAATTTCAAAGGGTGTAATTCAAGCTATACAATTCAAAAAAGATATATTAGTAAGTGATTGATGAGTAAAAGAGCGTGAATTTAATATTGTAATATATAAGGTAATATAAAAATAGATTATCCTTTCTTTTTATATTCAATACAATTAATTATTTCCAACAAATAATTCTGTTTAAAATAATTAAAAATTGTGGAATAAGTATATAAGGAGTGTTAATATGAATGAAAATTTAATTATAAGATAAAAACAATTACAAAGGGGCGAGATTGAATGAAAATTAAAATTTTAGGGTTCAATCTTTTTGCTAAAGGTGGAACATCAAGAAGTAATATCAATTTGATTAAATCGTTTATTAAAGCTAATCATGAAGTTGTTTATTATAATTTTAAAACTTTTGATAAGACAGCGAAATTTAATACTATGATTAATGAACAATTATTTGATAAGCATTTAAGTTTCGAAAAATTTAGAACAAGTGAAGATTTTGTAAATACAGATCTCGTTATACTAACGAGAGAAACCTTCTTTTATTTAGCAAGAGAAATAAAATCCATCAATCCAAATGCAATGGTCGTAGGGGAGATTCATGGGCCATTAGCATATATTGATGATAATCAAGATTTAGCTTTTGATGCGATTGATGCTTATAGAGTGAGTTCTATTGATATTAAGCGTGATTTCATCGAACGTTATGGAAAAGAGAATGTCTTTAATCAATATGTCGATGCGTCACATATTATCGCGAATGAAGAACCTAGTGTGACACGAAGAAATTTATTAATCAAAGCGAGATTTGAAGATAATATAAAGGATATTTCATATGTTATAAAAATGATGAATCGCATCATTAATGTTAAGGGATATGATGATATACATTTATATATTAAGGGGTATGGACCATCCGAAATATTATATAAAAATTTAATTCATTATTATCAACTAGAAGAACATGTTCATATGAATGAACGTGAACCTAAAAATTATATTTATATATCATCTTCTCCATATGAAACATTAGGCTATTCTATATTAGAATCTATAGCTGAAGGTAATAAAACGTTTATTTATGCTGGAAAAGATGGCGTACTCAAACGTATATATGAACCGTATCATGCAGTACAATTTTTAGAGAAAGATATCCATGAAGATAGTGATCGTTTAATTGAGTTTATTGATGATAAATATACAAAGGAAGAAAGAGCTGAAGATGTAGCATTATTGAATGCAACATTTATTGATAGAGACTATGCTTCTGATTTTATTGAAGCATCTAAAGCATGTATGGATGGTTTAAAAATAGGATCAGGAAGTAAGGAGAAAGTTACACAAAAAGTCCGCAAAAAATCAAAGCTAGATTATGGCAGAGATTTGTATGAACAATATAAGACTAAACCAGTTATTAGAACAGTATTAAATAATGAGAGAGTCTTTAATTTTGCAAAAAAGAAATACGAAAAAAGGAAAATGGATAAGCTTAAACAGCAATACGACGCCATTACACCTTCGGAAAATAAAGTGTTCATAGAGTCGTTTCATGGGAACAACTTTAGTGGAGATCCGAAATATATCGCACTATATATTAAAGAACACTTTCCTGAAAAAGAAGTGTATGTAAGTTCTAGAAATGCATTAGTAGATATGGAAATTAGAAATCACAATTTAATTCCTGTAAGGTTTGGTAGTAATATTTATAATCAAACATTTAGGTCGTGCAAATATATTGTGGTGAACGGCAATACTTTAGATAGGGTATTTAAACATAAAGATCAAATATTTGTACAAACATGGCATGGCTTTCCTCTTAAAAGAATGTTGAATGATTTAGAAGACAAAACTGAAAGGAATGCTCAAGTAGCAGCATTTAAACCAAGAATGAAGAAGTGGGATTACTTATTAACTTCTTCAGCAGTAAATACAATGTTACTAGAGTCATCATTTAATATTCAACCAGAGCAAGACTTACAAATACTTCAACTCGGTGCACCGAGAAATGAATATTTAATGAATCATGATGAAACAGAGAAAGAACGTGTGCTTACGAAATATTTCTTTACTAAAAGTAACGATAAAAAATATGTTTTGTTCTGTCCGACATGGAGAAAAGAAAAAAGAGCACTATTGTCAAAAATCAATTTAAACATCTTATTAGAACAATTACCTGAAGAATATGAAGTTATTGTTAAACTACATCCTAATGAATCACATTTGAGAGTAACATATAGTGAATTAAGTGATCGAATTCATTGTTTTTATAATGAACTTGTAGACATTCAAGAACTATATTTAATTTCAGATGCCATGATTACAGATTATTCATCTACGATATTTGATTATGCACATTTAAATAAACCCATTTTCTTATTGCAAGAAGATACAGAAGTTTACTCAGAACAAATAGGCTTTTACTTTGATATATTCGAACTTGTCACGATAGAAATTGCGAGTAATGATGAACGCATACTGGCCAGACAATTACTAGAAAATAAACAACCAGATTATCAAAATATAACAGACCAACTATTACAAGATGACAAAATAGGTACCACTGAAAATATCGTGAATTATATATTTAAGTAAGTATTCTACAAACCAAAAACCATCGCTACATAATCTATAGCGATGGTTTTTGATATTAGTATTTTATAATAAATTTAACGTGTTAAGTTCAGTTCTAAATCTAATGCTTCTTTTAAAATGTTGGATGTTTCTTGTGAATTTACACCACAACTGCCATATTTTTCAGCGAGTTTGAATGCTGTAACGTATAGTTCTAAACTGTCTTTCGCGATATCTTCTGCATTTTCTTCTACGGATGGATTTGCTCTAACCACTAATTCTGCAAATTTTTCTGGTTGGATTTCAATTCCCATGTTTAAATAAACACTCCTATTAGATTTTGTAACGTTACTAAACATATGTGTTTATATAACGCTCGTATTATGTATACCCTAATAAAAAATTAATAATCATGTCTTTTAAAATTTTTTATTTTGAATTAGAATATAGAGTGAATAGAGAGGATGTCAATATTGAGAATTTTATTTATAGGTGATATTGTAGGCAAACTAGGAAGAGAACAGTTAGAAACATATTTACCAAAAATTAAAGCAAGTTACAAACCAACATTTACGATTGTGAATGCAGAAAATGCTGCACATGGTAAAGGTTTAACAGAGAAAATTTATAAAGATATTTTAAGAATGGGTGCCGACTTTTTAACGATGGGTAATCATACTTATGGTCAAAGAGAAATATATGACTTTATTGGTCAAGCGAATAGAATGGTTCGTCCAGCGAATTTCCCTGAAGAAGCACCAGGTCTTGGCATGAGAATTATTAGAGTTAATGATAAAGATATCGCAATCATTAACTTACAAGGTCGTTCATTTATGCCAGCAATAGACTGCCCATTCAAAAAAGCAGATGAACTTATAGAACAAGCTTCAAAAATAACGCCGTATATATTTGTCGATTTTCATGCTGAAACAACTTCAGAGAAAAACGCAATGGGATGGTATTTGAATGGTAGAGTAAGTGCCATGGTTGGTACACATACGCATATTCAAACATCTGATGAGCGCGTGTTAAATGAAGGTACTGCTTATATTACTGACGTAGGTATGACAGGTTATTATGACGGCATATTAGGTATTAATAAAGATGAAGTTATAGAAAGATTTATAACAAGTTTACCGCAACGTCATAACTTACCTGATGAAGGTAGAAAAGTATTGTCAGGTGTTATTATTGACCTTGATAGTGCAGGTAAAGCTAAAAAAATACAACGTATATTAATTAATGACGATCATCCATTTGAATAGTATCGTCCATTAGACTGATTTTTATTAAAACCCTTTAATTTCATAGGATTAAAAGGGTTTTTTTGTTATGATATAACATGAGATATTACATGGGGAGGCCATAAAATGAAATCACAAATTTCATGGAAAGTGGGCGGACAGCAAGGCGAAGGAATTGAATCAACAGGTGAAATTTTTGCAACTGCTATGAACCGTCAAGGATATTATTTATACGGATATCGCCATTTTTCAAGTAGAATTAAAGGTGGGCATACAAATAATAAAATCAGAGTATCGTCAAAACCAGTAAGAGCTATTAGTGACGATTTAGATATATTAATTGCATTTGATCAAGAGACGATAGAAGTTAACTATCATGAAATGCTTGAAGGAAGCATTATTATTGCAGATGAAAAAGCGAAACCACAAAATCCAGAAGATAGTAAAGCACAATTGGTTAGTTTACCATTCACAGGTGTCGCAAAAGAATTGGGCACTGCACTTATGAAAAATATGGTCGCAGTTGGTGCAACTTGTGCGGTAATGGATTTAGATACGAAAGTATTTGAATCATTAATAAAAGATCTATTCGGTAAAAAAGGTGAGAGTGTAGTAGATTTAAACATTCAAGCTTTAAATGAAGGATATCGCTTAATGTCTGAACAAATGGACGATTTACAAAGCGAACATACATTAGAACCAACTGACTCAGAAGGTCATTTATTTATGATAGGAAATGATGCAATTGGTTTAGGTGCTGTTGCAGCAGGTGTTAGATTTATGGCAGCATATCCAATCACACCAGCATCAGAAATTATGGAATATATGATTGATCGTTTACCAGCATTAGGTGGAACGGTTATTCAAACAGAAGATGAAATTGCAGCTTGTACAATGGCTATAGGTTCAAACTATGCAGGTGTACGTTCATTTACATCTTCAGCAGGTCCAGGTTTATCATTAATGATGGAATCAATAGGTTTATCAGGTATGACTGAAACGCCACTTGTGATTGTCAATACGCAACGTGGGGGTCCTTCTACTGGTTTACCAACGAAACAAGAACAATCAGATTTAATGCAAATGATTTATGGTACACACGGTGACATTCCTAAAATCGTATTAGCACCAACTAGTGCAAGTGATGCGTTCTATTTAACTGTAGAAGCGTTTAACTTAGCTGAGGAATATCAATGTCCAGTTATTCTATTATCAGATTTACAATTATCTTTAGGTAAACAAACTGTAGAATCATTAGATTATAGCAAAGTTGAGATTCGTAGAGGTGCATTGGTTGAAGGTGATTTAGAAAAACAAGAAGATAAAGCGTACTTTAAACGTTATGCTTTAACAGATTCAGGCATTTCACCACGTATCTTACCAGGTACAATAGGCGGAATCCATCACGTTACAGGTGTTGAACATGATGAAGAAGGAAAACCTTCTGAAAGTGCTGAAAACAGACAAAAACAAATGGATAAACGCATGCGTAAAACAGCTCAATTATTGATCAATGAGCCAGTAGAATCTAATGAAAAATATGAAGAAGCGGATATATTATATGTTGGCTTTATTTCAACAGCTGGTGCAATCGAAGAAGCTATTTCAAGATTGGATAAACAAAATGTGAAAGTCAATCACATTCAAATTAGACAACTTCATCCGTTCCCTTCAGATGTTGTGCAAGAAGCATTTAATAAAGCTAAAAAAGTTGTTGTAGCTGAGCATAACTATCAAGGACAACTATCTAATATTATTAAGATGAATATTAATCATCAAAATAAAATTATTAACCAAACTAAATATGACGGTACGCCGTTCTTACCACATGAAATAGAAGATAAAGCTTTAGAAATCGTAAGTAATATGAAGGAGTTGATTTAATTGGCAACATTTAAAGATTTTAGAAATAATGTTAAACCAAACTGGTGTCCAGGTTGTGGAGATTTCTCAGTACAAGCTGCAATTCAAAAAGCAGCAGCTAATGTTGGACTAGAGCCAGAAGAAGTTGCCATTATTACAGGGATTGGATGTTCAGGACGTTTAAGCGGTTATGTAAATTCATACGGCGTTCATTCTATACATGGACGTTCTTTACCATTAGCGCAAGGCGTTAAAATGGCTAATAAAGATTTAACTGTTATAGCTTCAGGTGGTGACGGTGATGGATTTGCGATTGGTATGGGCCATACTGTTCATGCATTAAGAAGAAATATGGATATGACTTATATCGTTATGGATAACCAAATTTATGGTTTAACAAAAGGACAAACATCACCAAGTTCTGCTAAAGGATTTGTAACGAAATCAACTCCAAAAGGTAACATCGAACAAAATATTGCACCTTTAGAATTGGCGATATCATCTGGTGCAACATTTGTTGCTCAAAGTTTCTCTAGTGATATTAAAGAATTAACAAGTATTATTGAAGAAGCGATTAATCATAAAGGATTTTCATTTGTAAATGTATTTTCACCATGTGTAACGTATAATAAAATTAATACGTATGACTGGTTTAAAGAAAATTTAACCAAACTTGCAGATATTGAAGGTTATGATCATACAAACAAATCTCAAGCAATGCAAACTGTATTAGATACTGAATCAATGATTACAGGAATTATTTATCAAGATAAAGATACACCATCATATGAATCACAAATTGAACAGTTTGATGAACAACCACTTGTTAAAAAGTCTCTTAAACTAGAACAAAATCAATTTGATGAACTTGTTTCTCAGTTTAAATAATTATATAATAATACCACTTTAAGCTCATAGATTTATCTATGAGCTTTTATACATAGAAAAGGGGGATTCGAAATGACAAATACATTAATGAGTATTCAAATTATTCCAGAACATCAACAGACAGGTGTTATTCCTCTAGTTGATGAGGCAATTAGTATCATCGATCAATCGGGTCTTAAATATGAAGTACATCCTTTAGAAACAACGATAGAAGGAGATTTAAATGCATGTCTTATTCTTATTGAACAAATAAATGAACGTATGGTTGAACTTGAATGTGACAGCATTATTTCTCAGATTAAGTTCTATCATGTGCCTGAAGGTATAACAATGGATACATTAACGGATAAGTATAAATCATAATTTCAAAATAATAAGATATAAGAAAAGGAGAATGTTATAGAAAAATATATTAAAGGGGATATGTAAATTGAAAACAGTACTTAAATTTATTAGGCCGTATAAATGGTTGTTTATACTCGGTTTAATATTAATGTTAGTAGAATTAGCGGTTGAACTTATTCAGCCCATTTTTATATCAGAAATCATTGATAACGGAATTTTAAAGAATGATTTGAATCACGTATATTTGTATTTAGTTATTATGCTAGTAACAGGATTAGTAGCCCTTTTATCAGGAATATGGAATAGTTTTGTTGCGGGGCATGTATCTCAAGCATTTGCTTATGATTTAAGAACTGAACAATTTAAGAAAATCCAGTCTTTTTCTTTAGCAACATTAGAAAGATTTAAGACTTCAAGTTTAATTACGAGGTTAACAAGTGATGTAACCAATTGTGATCAAGCAGTATATATGTCAATTAGAATCATGTTACGAGCGCCTTTAATGATTATTGGGAGCATTATTTTAAGTTTTGCAGTCGAACCGAAATTAGCGATTTATTTAGTAATAGGTTCTCCGATTATTTTTATTATTATATTTGTAATTGCTAGAAAAGGATCTAAACTATTCACAAAAATTCAAAGAAAATTTGATGAAATGAATAGATTTTTCCAACAGAATTTAGAAGCGGTCAGATTAATCAAAGCGAGCCAAACGAGCAAACAAGAAATCAATCAATTTAATGAAAAAATCAAAGATATTAGAAGCAATTATACATACGCATTACGCCTCATGGAATTTATCAATCCATCATTATTATTGATTATAAATGGCAGTATATTAGCTGTTGTATGGTTTGGTTCAGATATGGTTGATCATTCTACTTTAGAAGTTGGTAAATTAGTTGCGATATTAAATTATGGTATGAGAATGCAAGGTGGATTTGGGATGCTTGCTTTCTTAATCATGACACTCAGTAGAATGAAAGCATCAAGTGAACGAATTGAAGAAGTATTAATTACGCCATCAGATGAAAAAGTGTTCAATAATGAAATTGAACATAAGCCCAATTATGCATATCCTATTCAATTTAAAGATGTTTCTTTCACGTATCCAAATAGTCATAAGCCTGTTTTAGAACATATATCATTTGAAGTGAAACCGAGGGAAACTTTTGCCATTATGGGGTCAACTGGTTCTGGTAAATCTACATTACTCAGTTTGATACCTAAAATGTATAAAGCGACATCAGGAGAAATATTGCTTAACTATAAAAACGTAAACGATTGGGAAATTGAATCTTTAAGAGATGCAATTGGATACGTACCTCAAAAAGCATTGTTATTCTCAGGAACAATTTATGAGAATTTACAATTTGGAGATCCATCAGCTGAAAGTGAAATGTTAGAATTATCTTCAGAAAAAGCCCAAATACATCAATCTATCGAACGTTTTGATCATCAATATGATACGATGATTGGCCAACAAGGTGTGACGTTATCAGGCGGTCAAAAGCAAAGATTGTCTATTGCTAGAGCACTTGTTAGGAAACCAGGTTTATTAATTTTAGATGATTCAACATCAGCATTAGATATTAAGACGGAATCTGCTTTATGGGATGCTTTGGAAGATGAAGAAACGACTAAATTAATTGTGACACAAAAAATTTCAACTGCTCAAACAGCAGATCGAATTATGTTACTAGTCGATGGACGAATTGAAGCGATTGGGACACATGAAACACTATTACAAACATCACCATTGTATAAAGAAATTGCCAGTAGTCAAGAAAGCGCGGTGAGTTCATCATGAGTCTAAGAAACCCTTATGGTCATAAATCAGTATTCAAAGATGAAAATCGTACTCAACATCCAACTAAAAAGAAAAAAAGAGCAAGAGATACGAAAGGTACATTATTAAATATATGGAAGTTAATAGACGAAAAACGAATTCAATTAATTGTCGTGATTCTAATGATTATATGTTCATCCATATTAAGTTTAGTTGGACCGTTTTTAATCGGACATATCATTGATACGAAAATTATACCGAAAGAATTAAATGGGCTGCCACAATATATCATACTGCTTGCTATTGTATATATAATGCTTTCAGTTACATCATATATAGGATCATTTATGATGGTCAGTATTGCCCAGCGCACGGTATATTTATTAAGAAATCAACTCTTTAAACATTTTCAAACTTTGCCTGTCGCTTATTATGATCAAAAGCAACATGGTGAACTGATGAGTCGAATGCAAAATGATATTGAAAATGTATCACAAGTATTAAATTCATCATTTATACAGTTTACTTCTAGTGTCGTGACGCTCATTGGCACACTTTCAATTATGCTTTATTTAAGTCCTTTACTTACACTATTGACGGTCATTATTATTCCAATCATGTTTATAAGTTTAAGATGGATTACAGCACGTACAAGTGTGTTATATGCTTTACGCCAAAAACAATTTGGTATTATGAATGGATATATCGAGGAAATTGTAAATGGACAAACAGTAGTTAAAGCTTTTTCTCAAGAAAAGTATGTTATAGATACATTTAATGAAAAAGCGAAAGATGTGAGAGAATATAGTTTTTGGTCTATCACATTTGGTGGTTTAATACCAAAAGTAATGAACTATTTAAATAATTTAAGCTTTGCCATTGTAGCTGGTATTGGTGGTATATTAGCTCTTAATCAAACTGCTGGTGTTACAGTTGGGGTAATTGTGATTTTCGCAGAATATGCGAGACAGTTTACAAGACCATTATCTGATTTAGCAAACCAATTTAATACAGTATTATCTGCAATTGCAGGTGCTGAACGTGTCTTTGATATTATGGATGAGCCGAGTGAAAAAGATGATAAAGAGGCGCAAGATTATCAAAATATTAACGGGGAAATTGAATTTGAACATGTTGAATTCAAATATGATCCTAACCAAAAAGTACCGACTATAAAAGATTTATCCTTTAAAATTCATAACGGTGAATCTGTTGCATTAGTTGGTGCCACTGGTGCAGGTAAAACGACAATCGTGCAACTTATTCTACATTATTATGAAGTGAATAAAGGACGTATTCTAATAGATGGCATACCAATTAACAAAATAACACGTGAATCTTTAAGAAGTTCTATTGGTGTTGTGTTACAAGACTCCTATTTATTTGATGGAACGATTAAAGACAATATAATGTATGGAACGCCAAATGCTACATATGAAAAAGTTGTAGAAGCTGCTAAAAAAGCAAATGCACATGACTTTATAGAAGCTTTAGAAAATGGTTATGATACAGTGTTGAAAGGTGAATCTGGTTCATTATCTCAAGGTGAAAAACAACTTATTTCTATCGCAAGATGTTTACTTCAAGATCCTAAAATACT
Source organism: Mammaliicoccus sp. P-M58 (assembly GCF_022386165.1). NCBI lineage: Bacteria > Bacillati > Bacillota > Bacilli > Caryophanales > Staphylococcaceae > Mammaliicoccus > Mammaliicoccus sp. P-M58. The sequence continues at coordinate 94,065 of NZ_JAJNJI010000004.1, read as the reverse complement.
TTTATTGGATGAAGCAACAAGTAGTATCGACACAGTAACCGAAATTAAAATTCAAGAAGCATTGGATACATTAATGCAAGGTAGAACGAGTGTTATAATTGCGCACCGTTTAAATACAGTTAAAAAAGCAGACTTAGTCTTTGTATTATCCCACGGTGAATTGATTGAATCTGGCTCACAAGATGCATTAATTGAACAACAAGGTATTTATTATCACATGTTAAATACAAATGATGATGAACAAATAAAAGAATTAAACTAAAAGGGGATACGTTTATGGAATTCAGAGAATTAGATAAAGATATTGAATCGTTATTCACAGAATATATAAATGAATGGTATGAAAACGAAGAACCGGTTGTTCCATGGGCGACTGATGTCCGTCAACATGGTGGATTTGACAAGATGTTGATCATGTTAGAAGAAGCAAAAGACCCAGTTGACGCAAACTTTGTAAAAGCAAAAACATATGTACTCATTGACGATGACAAAATTGTTGGCGCTGTAAATATTAGGTATGCCTTAAATGACTATTTAAATAAAAAGGGTGGTCATGTTGGTTACGGTGTTAGAAAAAGCGAACGTGGTAAAGGTTACGCGACAAAGTTGTTAAATTATGCAGTTAAGAATTTGAATAATGAGGGTGTAAATTCTGTTCTTGTAACTTGTGATGAATCGAATGATGCAAGTGCGAAAGTCATTATAAATAATAATGGTGTAGAAGATGAACCCTATAAATCAGATGAACAAGAAAATACGAGAAGATTTTGGATTAATCATCTTTAAAATTAAATAATGACTACATGAAATGAAAGTGCAAAAATGTCTGAACATTTTTGCACTTTATGTTGAACTCTAATATAATATATAGGTATAAATATATGGGCAGAAAGGGTTTTGAAATTGAATGAAGAGCAAAGAAAACATGGGGCTACAGCGAAGACAGAACCTAATTTAGAGAAGGATTATAGCAAGTACTTCGAACATGTTTATCAACCTCCAAATTTAAAGGACGCTAAACAAAGAGGGAAATCACAAATTGAATATCATGATGATTTTAAAATAGACAAACGACATAGAGGTATGGGGAAAGGTCGTAAATTCTATATTAGAACATATGGTTGTCAAATGAATGAACATGATACAGAAGTAATGGCTGGTATCTTACAGGCGTTAGGTTTTGGACCGACTAACTCAGTAGAAGATGCAGATGTGATATTACTTAATACATGTGCAATAAGAGAGAATGCTGAAAATAAAGTGTTTAGTGAAATTGGGAATTTAAAGCATCTCAAACAAGCGCGACCAGATTGTTTAATTGGTGTATGTGGATGTATGTCACAAGAGGAATCTGTCGTTAATAAGATTCTAAAATCATACCAGAATGTTGATATGATTTTCGGTACGCATAACATCCATAGATTGCCTGAAATTTTAGAAGAAGCATATATGTCTAAAGCGATGGTTGTTGAAGTATGGTCAAAAGAAGGCGACGTCATCGAAAATCTACCTAAAGTAAGAAATGGTAGAATTAAAGCGTGGGTAAATATTATGTACGGTTGTGACAAATTCTGTACGTATTGTATTGTACCGTTCACACGTGGTAAAGAGAGAAGTCGTATGCCTGAAGAAATTATTGCTGAAGTAAGAGATTTAGCAAGACAAGGCTACCAAGAAATATGTTTATTAGGCCAAAATGTAAATGCATACGGTAAAGATATTGACGGTTTAAATTATGGTTTAGGTGATTTGTTAAATGACATCACTAAAATCGATATACCGCGCGTACGTTTTACGACAAGTCACCCTTGGGACTTTGATGATCGTTTAATTGAAGTGATTGCTAATGGTGGTAATATCGTACCTCATATACATTTACCAGTACAGTCTGGTAATAACCAAGTGTTAAAAATTATGGGTAGAAAATATACACGTGAAAGCTATTTAGAATTAGTTCAAAAAATAAAAGCAGCAATTCCAGATGTAGCATTGACAACGGATATCATTGTTGGCTATCCTAATGAAACAGAAGAACAATTTTTAGAAACAATAAAGTTGTATCATGAAGTTGGTTTCGAACATGCTTACACGTATGTATATTCTCCGAGAGAAGGTACGCCAGCAGCTAAGATGAAAGATAATGTGCCTGATAAAGAGAAAAAAGCAAGACTTCAAAGATTAAATAAAGTAGTTGGCGAATATGCTGCAGAATCATTGAAACCATATGAAGGACAAGAAGTATTTGTTTTATGCGAAGGTTCAAGTAAGAGAGATGAAGCAGTATTAGCAGGCTATACTGAAAAGAATAAATTAGTTAATTTTAAAGCACCAAAAGATGTAATCGGCAAAATCGTAAAAGTAAAAATTACTGAAGCAAAACAATATTCATTAAATGGTGAATTTATAGATGTTGTATCTAAAGAAAAGGTGGTACATTAAATGTATACAAAAGATGATATTTTGGAACAAGCGCGTAAACTCGGAAAAATGATGTCAGAAACAGAAGAAGTAGATTTCTTTAAACGTGCAGAAGCGCAAATTCATGAGAATCAAACAGTCAGAGAAAAAATGGCAAGCTTGAAATCTTTACAAAAACAAGCAGTTAATTTCCAAAACTATGGTAAAGATAAAGCTTTAGCTATGGTTGAAGAAAAAATAAAAAACATTGAAAAAGAATTAGATGAAATGCCAATTGTAAGTGAATTTAAAGAAGCGCAAGTTGAAGTTAATGAACTTTTACAAATGGTATCTCATTCAATTAGCCATACAGTTACAAATGAAATTATTGAATCAACAGGTGGTAATCAACTTACTGGTGAAACAGGTTCAGCAGTTAGAAATGCACCAAATACAAGTAGCTGTTCAAATTAAGTTTTAATATATTGCACACACGGTGCCTAAAAAGGCTGAGAAAATACGTGTAGATTTGATCCAGGTAATACTGGCGTAGAGATTGTGCAACTAAAGATTATATATGCTTTTAATCATTAGTCTGCCAATACGTAGACTAATGATTTTTTATTTGGAGGAAATATAATGAAGAAGACAAAATTAATGACTTTAACTGCAATATTAACAACGATAAATGTTGTGTTTAGTACTTTTATTACAATACCTATAGGTCCAATAAAAGCATTACCAATGCAACATTTCATTAATGTCATATCAGCTGTATTTCTTGGACCATGGTATGGCTTAGCACAAGCTTTGTTATCTTCGTTTATTAGAAACTTATTAGGTTTAGGCACGATTTTTGCTTTTCCAGGCAGTATGATAGGCGTATTATTAGCAAGTTTACTCTATAAATATCGTAAACAATTATCAATTGCATCTTTAGGAGAAGTCCTAGGCACTGGTATGATAGGTAGCTTCGTTTGTATTCCGTTAGGTTGGTTACTAGGATTAGGGAAAATTGTATTTTGGCCGTTATTTTTATCATTTTTCTTTAGTAGTCTAATAGGCGCTATCGCGAGTTATATATTATTAAAAGCTTTTGAAAAAAGAGGCATATTAAAGAAATTAAAAAATGATACTTAAAGTTATATCATGAATTAAAGGGCGTGAAGCATATATTGCTATATCATGCTCTTTTTTTAATAAATAAACATACTCGTTTAATAGTAGAAATTTTGATAAAATATATAAATCGAAAGTTAAAAAAAGGAACGTGAATAAAGATGTCTAAACCAACGCCGATGATGGCTCAATATTTAAAGATAAAATCTCAATATCAAGATACATTATTATTTTTCAGATTAGGTGATTTTTATGAAATGTTCTACGATGATGCAATTGAAGCATCAAGAGTATTAGAAATAACACTGACAAGAAGAGATGCTAAGAAAGATCCAATTCCAATGTGTGGGGTACCGTATCATTCTGCTTCTGGATATATCGAAAAACTTATTTCAAAAGGTTATAAAGTCGCGATTTGTGAACAAATGGAAGATCCGACACAAACTAAAGGAATGGTCCGTAGAGAAGTAGTGCAAGTCATAACGCCAGGTACGGTTATGGATCAAAAAGGTATGGACGAAAAAACAAATAATTATATATTAGGATTTATAAAAGAAGACGGAGAGTTTCATTTAAGTTACTGTGATGTCACAACAGGAGAATTAAAAGTAACATCATTTGTAGATGAAACAACTTTAATTAATGAAATTACAACGATTCACCCTAATGAAATTATTGTTAATAAAGTGTTACCAGATAATTTATATAAACAAATTCAACTCATAACTGAAACCATCACGGTTATTGATAGTTATGAAGAACGAGACTATGAAGTTGTCACAGGCACATCTCACGCTCAAAAAAGGTCATTAAATTATTTATTAAATTATATTTATGATAACGGTAAACGCGATATGCCACATTTGGAAGAAGTTGTCGTATATAGAGCTTTAGATTATATGAAAATGGACTTTTATGCGAAACGAAATCTTGAATTAACAGAAAGTATCAGACTTAAATCTAAGAAAGGTACATTATTATGGTTGATGGATGATACGAAGACACCTATGGGCGCAAGAAGATTAAAGCAATGGATAGATAGACCACTTATTAATCAAAGAGATATCGAACAAAGATTAGATGCTGTTGAACAATTAGTGAATGGGTTTATTGAGCGTGATGAACTTCGAAGCTATTTAAATATGGTATATGATATTGAAAGATTAGTCGGAAGAGTTAGCTATGGCAATGTGAATGCTAAAGATTTAGTACAGTTGAATTATTCAATAAAGCAAATTCCATATGTTAAAGAAATTATTGAAAGATTAGACTCAAAGTCTATAGATCGATTTAAAGATTTAGAGCCATTAAATGATTTAGAACGATTATTAGATGAAAGTTTAGTAGAAGATCCACCGATATCTGTTAAAGAAGGTGGCATATTTAAAAAAGGCTATAACGAAACACTAGATCAATATAAAGAAGCTTCAACAAATGGTAAACAATGGATTGCAGAATTACAATTAAAAGAACGTGAACGAACAGGTGTTAAATCATTAAAGGTAAGCTTTAACAAAGTTTTTGGGTATTATATTGAAATTACAAAAGCTAATTTAAATCATATAGACACGGATGCTTTAGGATATCAACGTAAGCAAACATTATCAAATGCTGAACGATTTATTACTGAAGAATTGAAAGAAAAAGAATCTATTATTTTAGGTGCAGAAGATAAAGCAATCGAACTAGAATATCAACTATTCCTGGATTTAAGACAAGAAGTGAAAGTTTATACTGAAAAGTTACAAGCACAAGCTAAATTACTATCAGAAATAGACTGTTTACAAAGCTTTGCCGAAATTGCTCAAAAATATCATTATACACGTCCAATTTTTAGTGAAGATAAAACATTATCACTTAAATCATCGCGACATCCTGTTGTTGAGCGCGTAATGGATCATAATGATTATGTCCCAAATGACTGTTATTTAGATAAAGAAGGCTTTATTTATTTAATAACAGGACCAAATATGTCTGGTAAGAGTACGTATATGCGTCAAATAGCTATTATTAGTATTATGGCTCAAATGGGTGCATACGTGCCTGCAGATTATGCACAATTGCCAATATTTGATCAAATCTTTACGAGAATTGGTGCTGCAGATGATTTAGTATCAGGTAAAAGTACATTTATGGTCGAAATGTTAGAAGCTGAAAAAGCTATGGTTGGTGCAACTGAAGATAGCTTAATTATATTTGATGAAATTGGAAGAGGAACATCTACATTTGATGGTCTAGCGCTTGCACAGTCTATGATTGAATATGTACATCATCATACAAAAGCAAAAACATTATTCTCTACACATTATCATGAATTAACACATTTAGATGAAACATTATCTGGACTTAAAAATATTCACGTTGCTGCACAGGAGTACCAAGGAGAATTGATTTTCTTGCATAAAGTAAAAGAAGGCGCGGTTGATCAAAGTTATGGTATTCATGTAGCGAAATTAACGGATTTACCTGATGAAATTATTGAAAGAGCACATACTATTTTGCAAGAACTTGAATCTCATACTAAAGTAGAAAAAGAAGCAGATAAGTATGAACAACCGTCATTCCAATTATTTGAAGAACAAGGGCAATCTGAAATTGAAAAGAAGCTTAAATCAATTGATTTAATGAATATAACACCTATTGAAGCATTATCAAAACTGCATGAATTACAAAAACAACTTAAATAGAAAGTGTGAGTGCATTGGGAAAAATTAAAGAGCTCGAATTATCTTTAGCCAACAAAATAGCTGCAGGTGAAGTGGTAGAAAGACCAGCTTCTGTTGTGAAAGAATTGTTGGAAAATGCAATTGATGCTCAAGCAACTCAAATTGATATAACGATTAAAGAATCAGGTATTCAATCTATTAGAGTCGTAGATAATGGAACAGGCATTGAAGAAGAAGATATTTCGAAAGCATTCGGTAGACATGCGACAAGTAAAATTAATAACGATTATGATTTGTTTCATATTCGTACGCTTGGTTTTAGAGGAGAAGCTTTGGCGAGTATTTCATCAGTGAGTAGAGTGACGATGAAGACTTGTACAGATGGTATGCTTGGTCATGAAGTACGCGTTGAAAATGGTGAAATCACGAAAAAACAACCTGCTAAAGCTAAAAAAGGTACAGATATTCTTGTTGAAGATTTATTCTATAATACGCCAGCAAGATTAAAATATGTTAAAAGTTTGTATACTGAACTGGGTAAAATAACGGATATAGTGAACAGAATGGCAATGAGTCATCCAAATATCGCATTTAATCTCGTATCAGATGATAAAACAGTTATTTCAACAAATGGTTCAGGTAGAACAAATGAAGTAATGGCTGAAATTTATGGCATGAAAATTGCGAAAGACCTTGTACCAATTAATGGAGAAACAGATGATTACGTCGTAAATGGTTTTATCTGTAAACCTGAGCACACGAGAAGTAATAGACATTATATTTCTATATTTATAAATGGTCGATATATTAAGAATTTTGTACTTAACAAAGCGATTATAGAAGGTTATCATACACTCTTACCAATCGGTAGATATCCAATCGTTTATTTAAATATTGAAATGGATCCCATTTTAGTAGATGTTAACGTTCATCCAACGAAACTGGAAGTAAGACTTTCTAAAGAACAACTACTTTATGATTTAATCAATCAAAAAATTAAAGAAGCATTTAGAGGAATGTCATTAATTCCAGACACATCTTTAGAAAAGCAAAAACCTAAAAAATCACAAAAAGAAATTTTTGAACAACAAAAAATAGATTTTGAAGCTAAAAGAAATCAAAATATAACTCAACAGCAGCAAGTATCTCATAAAAGTGAAAGTGTTGAAGAAATTGAAAAAACAAATGACTCTACTAGTAGAGAACCTTCATCTTCTTGGCAATTTAAAGATAAAACTGAACATCATTCGGTTATTCAAGAAGATACTATCAGTCAAGAAGCTAATAGAGATATAGAAGTTCCACATGATGAACCCGAGCAGGTAGAAAATAATGAAGAAACTTATGAAGTTCAAGATACAGTAGAACATGTTGATACACCAAATCAAGCACCAATTGAAAAGGAAGTATCTAAAGCACCACGTGTACCGTATATGGAAGTTGTAGGTCAAGTTCACGGAACATATATTGTGGCACAGAATGATACGGGCATGTTTATGATTGATCAACATGCTGCACAAGAACGAATTAAATATGAATTTTTCAAAGAAAAAATTGGTGAAGTCACAAACGAAACACAAAGTTTGTTGTTGCCACTAACATTTAATTTTTCTAAAGATGAGCACATGATTATTGAAAAGTATTTACAATCACTTGCTGAAGCGGGCGTATTTTTAGAACCAATTGGTCATCATGATTATATGGTGAGTGAATATCCAGTTTGGCTCCCAAATGTTGATGCTGAAGAAATTATTAAAGATATGATCGATTACGTGTTAAATCATGAAAAAGTTGATATTAAAAAATTAAGAGAAGATGCAGCAATTATGATGAGTTGTAAGAAATCTATTAAAGCTAATCATTATTTAAGAAACCATGAAATGAGTCATTTGATAGATGAGTTACGAGAAACAACCGACCCATTTACTTGTCCGCACGGAAGACCAATTATTATTGAATTAACGACGTATGAATTAGAGAAATTATTTAAACGCGTTATGTAGGAGGATAAAATGAATAATCATATATTACCAGCTATTCGCTCTATGAAAGATATGGAAAAATTCTTTAAGATGGATTACGAAAGATGCGTTTTATTAGATACACATATCGGTCATTTGCAAGGTATTTTAGAGCAAATGAAAAAGCATCAAAAAGAAGTGATGCTTCATATTGATTTAATAAAAGGTTTATCAAATGATGAAGCAGCTGTTGAATATGTTATACAACAATATAAACCACATGGCATCATATCAACGAAATCAAAAATTATTAAGCGTGCAAAAAAATTAAATACGTTAACCATATTACGTGTATTTATTCTTGATAGCACCGCGTTAAGTAGAAGTATTGAACTTATTAAACAATCAGACCCCGATCTAGTAGAGGTTCTGCCAGGTGTTGCTACTAAAGTAATCAAAGAAATCAGTGATAAAACAGGTAAGCGAATTATTGCGGGCGGTTTAATTAATACTAAAGAAGAAATTGATTTAGCAATTGAAAGCGGTGCACAATATGTTACGTCTAGTGATATTGCAATTTGGTAAATCTATTTGACAACGTTTTCATAAAGTATTATACTTCTAATTAAGTTAATATATGAGATGAGTAAATGAGACCCTCTACGAAAAGAAACTATGCGTTAAATTTGTATAAATTACTATATAAATATTATGTGTAGTTCAACGTAGGGGGCTTTTTATGTATTAGCATATTTTATTTAGGAGGGTGTTTAATATGAGTGAATTTTTAGGAGAATTAATCGGTACAGCCATCTTAATATTGTTTGGTGGTGGTGTGTGTGCTAACGTCAATCTAAAAGGTACACTTGGTAAAGGTGCAGATTGGATTGTTATATCATTAGGTTGGGGACTAGCTGTTATGCTTGGCGTTTATGCAGTTGGAAATGTATCCGGGGCGCATTTAAACCCAGCTGTTACACTAGGTTTTGCAATTGATGGATCATTCCCATGGTCTAAAGTTGTTCCATTTATTGTGGCACAAATGCTTGGTGCTATGATTGGTGCCGCTTTAGTATGGGCTACTTATTTACCACATTGGAAAAAAACTGAAGATCAAGGTGCTAAATTAGGTGTATTTTCTACTGGTCCATCTTATCCAAACTATGTAGCAAACTTTATGAGTGAGATTATTGGAACTATGATCTTAGTTATGGGATTATTATTTATAGGAACAAATAAATTTACTGATGGCTTAAACCCATTAATTGTTGGTTTATTAATTGTAGCAATTGGTTTAAGTTTAGGTGGTGCGACAGGTTATGCCATTAACCCAGCTCGTGATATCGGGCCACGTATCATGCATATGTTATTACCAATTCCGGGTAAAGGAAGTTCAAATTGGAAATATGCGATTGTACCACTATTAGGGCCTATTTCAGGCGGTATGTTAGGTGCTGCATTATTTAACATTTTCTTTAACGGGGTTGTAAACGGATTCGTTATTTTCTCAATCATCTTTACTGTGATTGTCGTATTGTCTGGTATTTTCTTAAATAAATCAATACTTAAAGACGAAGTTTCAGAAATTCTGTAATATACAAATTTATAGGAGTGTTTAATATGGAAAAATACATTTTATCAATTGACCAGGGTACAACAAGTTCAAGAGCAATACTTTTTGATAAAGAAGGTACTATCAAATTTGTGAGTCAAAGAGAATTTAAACAATACTTCCCTAAAGGCGGTTGGGTTGAGCATGATGCTAATGAAATTTGGACATCAGTATTAGCAGTTATTTCAAGTGTACTTAATGAAAATAACATTAGTCCAAAGCAAATCGAAGGTATTGGTATTACAAACCAAAGGGAAACTGCAGTTGTATGGGATAAAAATACTGGTCGTCCAGTTTATCATGCAATTGTATGGCAATCTCGACAAACTCAAGACATTTGTACAGAATTAAAATCTAAAGATTTAGAACCAATTTTTAAAGAAAAAACTGGTCTATTATTAGATCCATATTTCTCGGGCACAAAAGTTAAATGGATTCTTGATAATGTTGAAGGTGCTAGAGAAAAAGCTGAAAATGGCGATTTATTATTCGGAACAATTGATACATGGTTAATCTGGAAATTTACAGGTGGCGTTCATGTAACAGATTATTCAAACGCAAGTAGAACATTAATGTATAACATTTATGACTTGAAATGGGACGAAGAATTATTAGAATATCTTGATGTACCAGCTTCTATGTTGCCAGAAGTTAAACCTTCTAGTGAAGTATATGGTTATACTCAAGAGCATCACTTCTTCGGTGAGAAAATAGCAATCGCTGGTGTAGCAGGTGACCAACAAGCTGCATTATTTGGACAAGCTTGCTTTGAAAGTGGAGAAGTTAAGAACACATATGGTACTGGTGGATTTATGTTAATGAACACTGGTGAAAAAGCTGTGAAATCAGAAAGTGGCTTATTAACAACATTAGCTTATGGTTTAGATGGAAAAGTAAACTACGCACTTGAAGGTAGTATTTTCGTATCAGGATCTGCTATTCAATGGTTAAGAGATGGTTTAAGAATGATCAAATCAGCACCAGCTTCAGAAGATTATGCTAATCGTGTTAAATCTACAGAAGGCGTATACGTTGTACCAGCGTTTGTTGGTTTAGGTACACCTTATTGGGATGCAGATGCTAGAGGTGCAATCTTCGGATTAACACGTGGTACTGAAAAAGAACATTTCATTAGAGCAACTTTAGAATCATTATGTTACCAAACTAGAGATGTGTTAGAAGCAATGGAAAAAGATTCTGGTATTAATGTTGAAACATTAAGAGTTGATGGCGGCGCTGTTAAGAATAATTTCTTAATGCAATTCCAAGCTGATATTGTAAATACGCCAGTAGAAAGACCGGAAGTAAATGAAACAACTGCATTAGGTGCAGCATACTTAGCTGGATTAGCAGTAGGTTTCTGGAAATCTAAAGATGAGATAAAACAACGTTGGAAATTAGAAACAGAATTCAAACCTGAACTTGAAGAAGAAGAACGTGAAAAACTTTATAAAGGTTGGAAAACTGCAGTAAAAGCCACTCAAGCTTTTAAATTAGATTAAGTTGTGTTATCATATAGTTAAGTTAATATTTCGTAGAGACATGAGAGGCTTTGTTCGTACATTTTTTGTAGGGATAGGTCTCTCATTTTTTACATTTTATAGGAGGAAATGGTTATGCAACAATTATCAGCATTAAATCGTAATCAAGTTAAAGATCAACTTAAAAATACTGAATATGACGTAGTTGTTATCGGTGGAGGAATCACTGGTGCAGGTATCGCTTTAGATGCAGCGCAACGTGGTATGAAAGTAGCATTAGTTGAAATGCAAGACTTTGCACAAGGTACAAGTTCTAGAAGTACGAAATTAGTTCATGGTGGATTACGTTACTTAAAACAATTCCAAGTTGGCGTAGTTGCTGAAACTGGTAAAGAAAGAGCAATCGTTTATGAAAATGGTCCTCACGTAACAACACCGGAATGGATGTTATTACCTTTACACAAAGGCGGTAGCATGGGTCCATTTACAACATCAATCGGTTTGAAAGTTTATGATTTCTTAGCAGGTGTTAAAAAAACTGAACGTCGTACAATGTTAAACAGAGAAGAAACAATTAAGAAAGAACCACTAGTAAAACAAGACGGTTTAAAAGCTGGTGGTTACTATGTTGAGTACCGTACAGATGATGCTCGTTTAACAATTGAAGTTATGAAACGCGCACGTGAATTTGGTGCAGATATCATTAACTATGCTAAATCAAATAAATTCTTATACAACAAAAAGAAAAAAGTATCAGGTATAGAAGTAACTGATTTATTACAAAATGAAATTTTCGAAATTAAAGGTAAAAGAGTTATCAACGCGGCAGGTCCATGGGTTGATGAAGTACGTGGTAAAGACTATTCAACAAACAATAAACAACTTAGATTAACTAAAGGTGTTCATATTGTTATTGACCAAAGCGTATTCCCATTAGGTCAAGCTGTATACTTTGATACAGAAAACGATGGTAGAATGATCTTCGCGATTCCTAGAGATGGAAAAGCATACGTTGGTACTACTGATACAATTTATGATAATGATAAATCTTCTCCAAAAGTTACAGAAGAAGATCGTCAATATTTATTAGATGCTATTCACTATATGTTCCCAACTGTTAAAGTTGAAGATAAAGATATCGAATCAACATGGGCTGGTGTTAGACCATTAATCTTTGAAAAAGGTAAAGATCCATCAGAAATTTCTCGTAAAGATGAGATTTGGGAAGGCGATTCAGGCTTACTTACAATCGCTGGTGGTAAATTAACAGGTTACCGTCATATGGCTCAAGATATTGTTGATTTATTAAGTAAACGACTTAAAGAAGAATATAAATTATCATTCAAACCTTGTCGCACAAAAGAAACTTATATTTCCGGTGGTAACGTTGGTGGTAGTAAAAATTACGAATCATTCGTTGAAAGCAAAGTTAAAGAAGCTAAAAACTACAACTTATCAGAAGATGCAGCACGTTATTTAGCTAGAAAATACGGATCTAACGTAGATGAAGTATTTGCTATTGCACATGCTACACAAATTGCAGATGTTAATCTTCCAATCGAAGTATATGCTGAAGTTATTTACAGTATTCAAAAAGAAATGGTTCATAAACCAACTGACTTCTTAGTACGTCGTTCTGGACGTTTATACTTTGATATTCAATATGTATTAGATCATAAAGATGCAATTGTTGAAGTAATGGCTCAAGTATTAAATTATGATAATGATACTAAACGTGTTTATAAAGATGAATTAGAACAAGCTATTAAAGAAGCGGTTAATCCAAATGATCAACCAGCTATTGTTAAATAATTTATAAATCATTTATTTATACCTACTGACAATTTTTTGTCGGTAGGTTTTTTTATATATTGTATGATTGATTTGTGAATATATTTTTAAGCGCTATAGATTTTGCTATAATGTCTTATAAGGGAGGCGCATGTCTTTGAGACGATTTAATCATAGAATTACATTATCTACAGAACAAACTTTAGAAGTTACAATCGATAAAACGGATGAAAAACCGTTTGGAATTATACATATACTGCATGGTGTGGCTGAACATAAAGATAGATATGATGCAGTAGCAGAATATTTATGTAAAAGAGGTTATCATGTTTTACGTCATAACCACAGAGGTCATGGTATGAACATAGAAGCTTCTTCAAGAGGTCATTTTAATGCATTACAAGATTTAGTCGACGACGTTAAAGAAGTAAGGGATACGTTTAAAAACGAACTGAATCCAGAATTGCCATTTATATTACTCGGACATTCTATGGGTTCGCTAGTAGCGAGGCAATATGTTCATGACTATCCTAATGATGTAGATGCTTTGATACTATCTGGGACGGTTGTTTATCCTAAAATTCAAGGTAATTTAAATTTATATGCATTAAAGTTTGTGAATTTATTTTTAGGAAGTCGCACAAAATCAAAGTTTATTAATAATATTGCTTTTAAGACAATGAATAGACAACATAAAGATTTAAATAAAGATCATAAATGGTTAAGTCAAAGTGATGAAAATCGTGAGCAATATGAAAAAGATAAGTATTCAGGATTTCCAATTTCACATAGAGTACTACTTGAAACAATAAAGGCAGCTGTTCAAACTAAGAAAATCAGTTATATTAAACAACAAAATTTAAATATGCCGATTTTACTGGTATCAGGTAAAGAAGATCACTTTGGTGGATTTGGTAATGGTATTAAACAGTTAGCTTCTATTTATAAACGTTCAGGCGTTAAACATGTCACTGTACAATTATATAAGAATAAACGTCATGAAGTATTATTTGAGACGAACCGTTATGCAGTGTATGAACATATATATAATTGGTTGATGGTACAAATTAAACAATTAGAAAAAGAGGAAATATCAAATGAATGAAAAACCATTAATTGCAATAGTAGGCCCTACTGCAGTAGGTAAAACAGAATTAAGCATTAAATTAGCCAAAGCTTTAAACGGTGAAGTTATTAATGGTGATGCCTTTCAAATTTATAGAGGTTTAGATATTGGTACAGCAAAAGTAACTGAAGAAGAAAAAGAGGGCGTTGTTCATCATTTAATAGATGTTTATGAACCAGATGAACCTTATTCAGTATATCAATTTAAACAAGACTTCGAAAGAATTGTTAAAGATATTCATGATAGAGGAAAATTGCCAATACTTGTCGGTGGTACAGGTTTATATGTACAGTCGGTTTTATATGATTATAACCTTGAAGAAGAGAAAATCAGTTCTGAAAAAATGGAAATTACAAAAAATAAATTAAATAAATTATCTAAATTATCAAATATTGAATTGCACAATTATTTACATGGAATTGACCCAAAAACCGCGTCATCAGTGCATCCAAACAACAGAAAAAGAGTGGAACGAGCAATTGAATATTACTTAAATACGAAAAAAACTTTAAGTGAAAGAAAGAAAAGCCAGACATTTACTGGAAAATATAGTACAATATTAATTGGGATAGAAATGTCGCGCGAAACATTATATCAAAGAATTAATATGCGCGTTGACATGATGTTGGAGCGAGGATTATTAAGAGAAGTGTCTAATCTTGTTGAGAAAGGATATCAAAATTCTCAAAGTATGCAAGCAATTGGATATAAAGAATTGGTACCAGTAGTAAAAGGAGAAATAGACATAGAAATCTCTACAGAACAAATCAAGCAAAATTCAAGAAGATATGCCAAACGTCAAATGACTTGGTTTAAAAATAAAATGAATGTGACTTGGTTTCAACGGGATAAACAGTCTTTAACAGAAATCGCAGACAACGTAATCCAATTATCCAAGTGAAGGGGAAAGTCATATGGCAGAGAAAGAAAATATTCAAGAAGTTTTACTTAAGAAATTCAAGTCAGAAGGAACTGAACTTACAGTATTCTTATTAAATGGATTTCAAATGAAAGGGAAAATTGTCGACTTTGACGACAAAGTTGTATTATTAGATATTCTCGGGAAAGAACATCTAATCTACAAACATGCTATCTCAACTTTCGTAGACGCTCAAGATGATGTAAATCAAGATAGCGAACAATAATTGTATTTGAAATAATAAGCGGCTAGGACATTATTATGTCTTAGCCGTTTATTTATGTGAATCTCACTATAATACTGCTTCTATTGAACTTCTTAATTGTTCAGGACTTTTTTGTGGAGAAAATCGATTCACAACTTCTCCGTCTTTATTCACTAAGAACTTAGTAAAGTTCCATTTAATTGATCCATTTAAAATACCTTTTTTAGCAGAAGTAAGATATTCATATAAAGGATGTTGTTCAGAACCTTTAACTTTTATTTTTTCATGCATTGGGAAAGTTACACCATAATTTAATTTACAATTTTGGTATGCTTCATAAGAGTCACCAGGTTCTTGATTGCCAAATTGATTACATGGAAATCCTAATACCACGAAATCTTTATCTTTATAATCTTGGTATAAAGCTTCTAAACCTTCAAATTGAGGTGTGAATCCACATTCACTTGCTGTATTAACTATTAAAATTGTTTTTCCTTTATATTCAGATAATGAATATTCTTCACCGTTCGTTTTTGCAACAACGAAGTCATAAATTGACATTGCCATCACTCCTTTTCTTAATTCTATTATAATCAAAAATTTATTAAAGTCATATCAATTTGCATGCATGTTTATATGTTAAAATATATTTAAAGTGAGCGTGATAAAATGAAAAACGATATGAAGTCGACAAAACATGAAATAGAAAAAGTAATCCTGTTAGCAATTCATGATAAAAAAGATGATGAAGCAACATTCAAATCAACAGTTCAAGAATTGGAATCTCTTGCTGTCACAAGTCAACTAGAAGTAATGGAAGTCTTTACTCAAAAAAGAGAACGACCTGATCAACAATATTATTTTGGTAAAGGTAAAATAGAAGAAGTCATTGAATATATCGAATTGAATGATATTAAAGTGAATGCAGTTATCGCAAATGATGAATTGACAACTGCGCAATCAAAACATTTAGATGAATTATTTAATACAAAAATTATAGACCGCACGCAATTGATTTTAGAGATTTTTGCTCAAAGAGCTTCAAGTAGAGAAGGTCAATTGCAAGTTGAATTAGCACAGTTAGATTATTTATTGCCGAGATTATCTGGACACGGCAAAAGCTTATCTCGTTTAGGTGGCGGTATTGGTACGAGAGGTCCAGGTGAAACGAAATTAGAAACAGATAGAAGACATATTCGTACTAGAATGAATGAAATAAAACATCAATTAGAGACAATTGTTTCTCATCGATCACGATATAGAGAACGACGTCAACATAATCAAGCTTACCAAGTTGCATTAATTGGCTATACAAATGCCGGTAAATCTTCATGGTTCAATCAGTTATCAAATGATGAAACATTTGAACAAGATTTGTTATTTGCGACTTTAGATCCTAAATCTCGTGCAATTACGATAAATAACGGGTTTAACGTTATACTTTCTGATACAGTTGGGTTTATTCAGAAGTTGCCTACAACATTGATTGCAGCATTTAAATCGACTTTAGAAGAAGCGAAATATGCGCAACTACTCGTTCATGTTGTAGATGCAAGTCATCCACACTATATGGAACAGTATGAAACGGTTATGACTTTAGTCAGTCAATTAGATATGGGCCATATTCCGATGTTAGTCGTTTTTAATAAAAAAGATTTAGCACCTTCTAATCATTTGGCAATATCAGGACAATCTATATTTGTTTCAGCAAAAAATTCTAATGATAAAGCTATATTTAAAGAAAAATTAGTCGATATGATTAAAGAGACAATGGATTATTATGAAATGGATATATCATCAAGTGATGCTGACAAATTATATTGGCAAAAAACACATACTTTAGTTGAAAAAATGAGTTTTGATGAAGAAACAGAAACATATCACATAAAAGGTTATAAACAGAAATAAGAGGTAAATGAATGGAACAGAAATTAAAAGAATTAATTATTGATGTAGAAAAAGAATTAAGACCATACTTTGATCAAATCGAACAAAATGCTTTAATCGCTCAAGAACATGTACTTGATGCATTTCACGAAGTGAAAATCACTGAATCAGACTTAATCGGTACAACAGGTTATGGATACGATGATATAGGTCGAGATCATTTAGAAGATGTTTATAGTAAAGTATTTAAAGCTGAAGACAGTTTAGTAAGACCACAAATTATTTCAGGAACGCATGCTATAACATTAGCGCTTAACAGTCAACTGAAATATGGGGAAGAATTATTATATATTACAGGAACACCTTATGATACGTTATTAGAAGTAATCGGTATAAATGGTAATGGTATTGGAAGTTTTATTGAACAAGGTATCGCTTATCGAGAAGTACCATTGAAACAAAATAAAATAGATATTCATTCAGTGTTAGAAAATATTAATGAAAATACTAAAGTTATTGCGATACAAAGATCAAAAGGTTATAGTTCACGACCTTCATTAACAATTGAACAAATTGAACAAGCAATCAAAGCGATTAAAGAAGTATATCCAGATAAAATTATATTTGTGGATAATTGTTACGGAGAATTTGTTGAAGATAAAGAACCAATTGAAATAGGTGCAGATTTAATAGCAGGTTCTTTAATTAAAAATCCAGGAGGTGGTTTAGCTAAAATTGGCGGTTATATATCAGGAAAAGCTAACCTGATAGAACGTTGTGCATACAGATTAACGGCACCAGGAATTGGTAAAGAAGCGGGTGCATCTTTAGGGAGTTTGCCAGAAATGTACCAAGGATTCTTCTTAGCACCGCATGTTGTCAGTCAAAGTTTGAAAGGTGCTTTATTTACTTCTCGCTTGTTAGAAAAATTAAATATGACAACGACACCACATTATCAAGATAAACGTACTGATATTATTCAATCTGTTACTTTTGAGACAAAAGAACAAATGATTGCATTTTGTCAGTCCATACAACATGCTTCACCAATTAATGCGCATTTTAGTCCGATGCCTAGCTATATGCCAGGTTATGAAGATGATGTCATCATGGCTGCAGGTACATTTATTCAAGGATCTTCAATAGAGTTAACAGCAGATGGTCCAATAAGACCACCATATGAAGCATACATTCAAGGTGGCTTAACTTATGAGCATGTTAAAATTGCGATAACGCGTGCTGTACAGCATTTAATCAAGCAAAATCTTGTTGAATTATTAAAGATGTAAGGTTTCCTGACATTCATTTGTTTTCTGAAAATTTATGTGCTAAATTTATAACAAGTTCTTACTAAAGGAGGCGGTCGTGCTGTCAAGAGACATAATCAGAAGAAACATGGCCGTGTTCCCGATTGGTGTCGTAATCAAGTTAACAGAGCTAACAGCTAGACAAATCAGATACTATGAAAGCAATGAGCTCGTTTCGCCCAAAAGGACTGAAGGTAATCAACGGTTATTTTCTTTAAATGACCTTGAACGATTACTGGAAATTAAAAATCTTATCGAAAAGGGATTTAATATGAAAGGGATTAAACAAATTCTTTTAGAAGAAGAAAATGACCTTTCTGATGAAGAACTGAAGATGAGAGAGCGGGTAATTAGAGGAACTTCTAAAACAGAGGGACCACTTAACCGTGGAGATTTATCAAGATTTTTTAATTAAAAACTGGAGGATAATCACATGGCTAAACAAACTTTTACAAAAGAAGATATTTTTCGTTTTGCTGACGAAGAGAACGTACGTTATTTGAGATTACAATTTACTGACATTTTAGGTACAATTAAAAACGTTGAAGTACCAATTGCACAATTAGAAAAAGTATTAAACAATGAAATGATGTTTGACGGTTCTTCAATTGAAGGATTCGTGCGAATTGAAGAGTCGGATATGTATTTATGTCCTGACTTAGATACTTGGGTGATTTTCCCTTGGACAGCAGGAAAAGGTAAAGTAGCACGATTAATTTGTGATATTTACAATCCGGATGGCAAACCATTCCCTGGTGATCCACGTACAAACTTAAAACGTGTATTAAAAGAGATGGAAGAGTTAGGATTTACAGATTTCAACTTAGGACCTGAACCAGAATTCTTCTTATTCAAATTAGATGAAAAAGGAGAACCAACATTAGAATTAAATGATAATGGTGGATACTTCGACTTAGCTCCTACAGATTTAGGTGAAAACTGTCGTCGTGATATCGTTCTAGAATTAGAAGATATGGGCTTTGACATTGAAGCAAGTCACCATGAAGTAGCACCTGGTCAACATGAAATCGACTTTAAATATGCTGATGCTATAACAGCATGTGATAACATTCAAACATTCAAACTAGTTGTAAAAACAATTGCACGTAAACATAACTTGCATGCGACATTCATGCCAAAACCATTATTTGGTGTAAACGGAAGTGGAATGCACTTTAACGTTTCATTATTCAAAGGTAAAGAAAATGCGTTCTTCGACCCAAATGGAGAAATGCAATTAACGGATGATGCCTATCACTTTATTGCTGGTATCTTGAAAAATGCACGTGGATTCACAGCAGTATGTAACCCATTAGTAAATTCATACAAACGTTTAGTGCCTGGTTACGAAGCACCATGTTATATTGCATGGAGTGGTCAAAACCGTTCACCATTAGTAAGAATACCTGTATCTCGCGGATTATCAACTCGTGTTGAAATTCGTTCAGTAGACCCAGCAGCTAACCCTTACTTAGCATTAGCTACTATCCTTGAAGCTGGATTAGATGGTATTAAAAATAAATTAACACCACCAGAATCAGTTGATCAAAATATCTATGAAATGGATAGAGAAGAACGTGAAGCGGTAGGTGTACAAGACTTACCATCAACACTTTACACAGCTGTTAAAGCAATGAGAGAAAATACAGTTGTCAAAAAAGCATTAGGTAATCATATCTATCGCCAATTTATACAATCTAAATCATTAGAGTGGGATTATTACCGTACACAAGTATCAGAATGGGAAAGAGATCAATATATGAAGCAATACTAATTGCTATTAACCCTCAAAGCATAAGCTTTGAGGGTTTTATGTGTTTGGATTTATGGGCGAGTGTGTGGTGGTGATTGAGAAGATAAAATATGGTGGAGGAGTTAATGACAAAAGTCGTAGGAATTGTAATTAAGGGCACCTATAGTAACAAAAGTCGCTCGAAATGTAACTAAGGGTGCCTATAGTAACAAAAGTCGTTCGAATTGTAACTAAGGAAGCCCGTAGTTACAGAAGTAGACACAAGTGTAAATTACTAAGATGATATACCTGCAAATAGGCGTAGTAAAACTTGATTTAAAAATAAATATATTTTATAATAATATAAAATATAGAGAATAAAATAGACTGAGATATCGTTAGTTATCTCACACCACACTTAAATAATATTAACAACTAAGAGGTGATAAAAATGGACTTTGTAACAAGACCTGAATTTGAAGAACATAGAAATCATATGGACTCACGCTTTAATACACTCGAAGATAATATCAAGGAAGTAAAGAAAGAATTAACTACAACAAAATTAGAATTAAAAACAGATATAAATAATTTAAGGTCAGAGATTAAGGGCGATATAAATAATTTAAGGTCAGAGATTAAGGGCGATATAAATAATTTAAAATCAGAGATTAAGGGCGATATGAATAACTTAAGAACAGAGTTAAAAACAGATATAAAAGATTTGAAAGTTGATCTTATATCTTTATTTGATGAAAAAGAAAAGGCAAATAAGGAAGAGATGAAACATACTCAAATAAAATGGTATATTGCCACAACTCTAATTATAGTAGGTGTTGTAGGAAGAATATTAGGATTTTATTAAAACAAAAAGACCACCTACATAGAGGTGATCTTTTAAAGACTATGAATTTTCTACTGATTGTCGTTTTTTCTCATAATATTCTAATTTCATTTGATGCCATTTGTCATAATCAGAGCTTGTGATATGCTTAATGACTTTTGCTGGATTTCCACCTACGACTGTATTGGGTGGCACGTCTTTTGTTACGACTGATCCTGATGCGATTACAGAGTTTTCTCCTACCGAAACGCCTGGTAATACGACTGCATTTCCACCAATCCATACATTATTTCCAATATTAATTTCATGACCAAATTCTAATTGTTCATTTCGTATTGTTGGATCAATTGGATGACCTGCTGTATATAAACTCACTCTTGGACCAAACATAACATTATCGCCGATATTGATATGATTCACATCTAAAAATATACAATCCATATTTGCATAAAAATTCTCACCAATATTGATATGTCTACCGTAATCAACATAGAGTGGTGGATGTAAATATATATTTTCACCTGTTTTACCAAAAAGTTCTTTTTCTAACTTAATTATCTCATCACTATTTTCAATAGGTGTATGATTAATTTTATCTGCTAGCATTTTTCCTTTTTTCGAACCATTAGATTCATGAATATCGTGCGCTATGTATAGTTCACCTTTAAGCATTTGCATATAATCAAAATCATTCTGCATATCATAATTCCCCTTTATATGAATATGAACATATTATATCTTGTTAAACTTGTATATACAAGTTAAGAGGTGATAAATGATATGTTAGATAAATCTATGAAAAATTCTTTTTGCCAATTTTGAGTTTGACTAGCAGTTTTATTTAAAGGATTTTCCCAAGGTGGGTAAACTCTCATTGCCATTTTTCCCTTTATTTCATGATTACTAATGATTTTCTGCTTAAGTAGAATATCTTTAGGAAAAATAAATAGCCCTTTTTTATTGTTATCTAATATAGCTATGATGAGTTTATCCGGTGTTTCTGAATATGTATAAGGTCTGTTTTGATCATTTTGATCTTTAACCCAAAATACGACAAAATAACCTTTTTTATTAGCTGTCTTTTTAGCTCGTCTACTTCTATAAGTAATATTTTGAATTTGAAAACTACAAGCTTCATATTTAATATTAAGTTCTTCAAGTTTGTAGTCTTCAATTGGTTCATCATTAAAATAGTTTTTTATTAATTCAATTGAATCAAACAATTGCAAACCTCCTTATATGACTTTTCATAATTGATTATAACAAAGATTGAACTATTAAATACGATGTTGAAATATTCTAGTATTCCCTTGTTTTTAAACCATTTTAATATTTTTTAGTACTTAAAAAAGGTATAATAGTAGTTGAATATTAATGAGACTTTGACACTTTCTAATGTTTAGAAGGTGTTTTTATTTTATAAACATATTAAAGGGGAATCTATGGATATTACAATTTGGACACTCGTTATTTTTTCAATTCTACTGGGGGCTATGGTACGAATTGTGTTTGGGTTTGGTGAGGCTTTGGTTACGATGCCATTACTCGCTTTATTAAATTTAGATTTTAAATTGTCTATTTCTGTGGTGGCAATTGTTGGGTTATTAGTGGCTTTTCCTGTGTTTATTAGAAGCCGTGGAACTCTTGATTGGTCTATTATTAAACGTTTGTTAATTGGTTCTATTATTGGGACACCGATTGGAATCATAATTGTTAAATGGGCGAATGAAGATGTGATTATTAAATTTTTAGGGGTATTTATATTATTGTACGGTGCTATTAATCTTATTAATTATTATAAGAATATATACCAAGTTAAATTGAATATTCCAAAGTTTTATGACTATATTGCAGGTATTGTTTCAGGTGTTTTAGGTAGTGCATATAATAGTCACGGTGTACCGATTATTATATATGGAACTTTGAAAAAATGGCATGTAACGGATTTAAAAAACATTTCACAAGTACACTTTTTTATTACAGGTTGTTTTATTGTCTTTAGTCACGGTGTTTCAGGATTTTGGTCAATCTCACTTTGGTATTTGTTATTGGCCATTTTACCGCTTCTAATCCTAACACTATGGCTGGGTCATATCATCAATAATAAAATTGATCAACGTGCTTTAATTAAATATATTTATATGTTGTTGATTTGTTTCGGAATCATCATGATTGTTAAATAATGAGAGAGGAATTACGCAATGCAAATTTTTAGAGTTGATGAAAATCATGAAATAAGTGCAAAATTTTTAGATAACCGCCGTCTTTCTAAACAAGTATTAGAACTTTATCAAATCATTAATGTATGTTTAGCGAAGCTAGAATATATTGAAGGTAATACACGTTATTTAAGTCATCCTATTGTAAAGCATGTTTTTAATGATGGCTATCCGTATTTAGAGGACACTTATCACTTATTATTAGATATGGATAAAGAACATAGAAGAAGAGGTGGGAAAAGGTCTAAAGACTTTGAATATCAAATTTCTCAAATGGGTGATATGATAGATAAAGGTATTAAAGATGGCGCATTTTCTTCTGAAAAATTACCACCTATATTTGTTTTTGGTGAAACGAAATTAATGAATGATCAAGCTTATTTAGAATATGAAAAATTATTATTTATGAAATGGACAGAAGATAAAATTGCACCTCGGTGTAATATAAATAGGTGATAACATGCGTAAAAGGTCAGATATTGAAAAATTATGGAGACATGAAAAATATAATGTCATGATGCATAGTCAAAAGTCATATTTAAATATAAGAGAATCTTTAAAGCGAGATATTACATATGACGATTTACAAAGCAAAATTGATGGTGCTAAAGACATTGTTCCAACTAAAGGTTCAATCATTAACACTTATGATCATATGTGGGGTTATTTTAAGAAAATTGCTACTGAAGAAGAACGTAACCAATATTTGAAGTATAAATCTCAATATCAAGAAAATGAAATTCAATACCAATGTTTAATCACATTTATATACAAGCTTGCTGTGAAATATAATCAAAAGTATTTATTAGAATCTACTATTTTACATTGATTTACCAATCTAAAGTTTAATGATGATTGTGTAATTTTAAAAAGGGTAAATATTATATAGAAAGTAGATTTTAAGGAGGCTAAATAAAATGGAAGAACGTGTATATCAAAAAATGTGGGACACTTTAAAAAAAGAAGTACAATTTAATATAGTGGAACTCGAACAAATGGAAGAAGAAAACGAATCTCCAGGATTAAAAAAAGCCCAGAACATGATAGATCATTTAGAGAAAGAGTTTATCAAAAATTCATAATCAATCATAATCATTTAAAAACATTTAAATTTGTTCTGTAAATCTATAAAATATATGTAATAATACATTATTAATAAGCATTTACATCAATTCCCTCTAGATTCGCTTAATATAGTTTTGTAGTATTTATATATTAAGTTTTTTGGAGGCAGTTATGTTTTTTGATAAAAAGATTATCGTATTTGAGAATTTAGAGAATAAATACAATCAAGAAGAAGCAAAAAATATATTTTTGAGACATTCCATTGATTATGACTTTATTACAATAAGTAGCCAATCTATTATTTTAGGTGGATTACAATATCCTTCAGCACAGAACAAAGATCAATTTATTGCTGATTTTAATGACTATTTAGGTAACTAATGCATTTAGCTGTCATCAAGTTTAAAACTTGAGGCAGCTTTTTTATTGATAAGTGACAAAATTGTCATACTATTACTGATTTTGTTCGTTTATATTTGGGTAATATATCTATAGAGAGACTATAATAATATTTATAGTTGAAGGAGGGATATTATGCTCGTAAATAAATGGATTTATATCGCATTAGCTGTGTTATTAGGAAACTTTGGCGTTCATAAATTTTATGCTCAAAAACCAGTTGTTGGACTCTTACACTTAGCATTCTGTTGGACAGGGATTCCACATGTTATCGCATTCTTCAGTGCTATATTTGCATTGTTTAGACCATCTGATGAACATGGTAATATTCAAGCATAGCATGTTGTGAAATGCTTTTATTAAGTTTTGTTAAACCTTAGATATATTTATAAATAATTTTTCGTAAAAACCGCTTCACTGTATATGTTCAGTGAAGCGGTTTGTTTATGCATTATTCAAATCTACATAGAACAATTTAACTTGGTCACGTAATATTTTTATTTCAACAGGCGTTTCGAACAGAATTTCACCATCTATATCTAATTTGGCTGATGGATTAGTAGATAACGTTGCTGATTCACATGATATGTGTTGTATGCTGTCACTAATTTCATTCCAATTCATGCTATCTTTTACTTTAAAGAAGTCATTGATGATACTGAAATTTTGTTTGTCGAAAATAAATATATTCATTTTCCCGTCATTAGGTGATAAATCTTCTAAAGGAATTCTGCTACCACCAACATGTTGACCATTCGCAATCAAAATCATTGATGTTTCTCCTGAATATGTTTCGTTATCAGCAGTTAATTCATATTGATAAATTTCTGGGTTAGCTACCGTTTTGATAGTAGAAAAAATATAACTGAATTTACCTAGTAATTCTTTTTGATTGGATTCTACATTCTCAGCATTTTGTACCATTAAGCCGATACCCGCAAAGTTAAGTGCATATGTACCATTGACATCTAATACATCAAACGACTTAATTTGACTTGATAATAAGTCTTGAGAAGCTTGCATTGGTTTTTGAGATAAATTTAAAGTCTTAGTGAAATCATTAAATGTTCCACCAGGTAAGACGCCAATTGGTATTTGGAGATTATTTTCTACGACACCATTTATTAATTCGTTTAATGTTCCATCGCCGCCCAGTATAAAAATAACATCATAAGCATGCTCATTTGTAATGGCAGATAATGTTTTACAATAAGAACGAATTTGTCCTTCTTCTTTACTTAATTTTATTGTTAATTCATCACAAAGCTGGGTTAAATTTTCTGTAACTTGTCCGAGTTCTTTGTATATATTACCTTGGCCAGCAGCTTCGTGGTAAAATAAAATCCCTCTATGAAAATGTTGTGTCATAATCGTAATACCTCCTGTATTGTACCTTTTATTACAATACCATGTATGATGATTGATAAACAATTTTAAATAAAATAATTTAATATGTTAAAATAAATAAAAGTACTGTGAAAAGGGGATGATTATTATCGCTTCACAAAATGATTATATCCATTATGAAATGGAAAAAAGAAAGCAACCTTTACTAGGTGTTGTGATCCATAACGATGCAAGTGAGTTAAATGCTAATGAATGGCGTGAAGTATTAATAGACGCACCTGAAGAAAGATATGTCCAAGGTATCGCGCATTATTACATCGATAGAAATAAACAATGGCAAGCGATTGATACTGAGCGTATTGCATGGCATACCGCTAATCCAATAGGTAATGAACAATATTTAGGTTATGAAGTATTAGAATCTCTCTCAAGTACGGATGAAGAATTTTTGTTAAATGAGCAGGAAACATTAAGAGCAATCGCTTCAGATATGATTGATTATAATTTAACACCTAATCGTGATACTGTTAGATTACATTTGGAGTTTAGTGAAACTGAATGTCCGCATCGTTCATTAGAAATTCATACGAATTGGAAGACGACAATAGATGGCATGCCGGATGAGTGGATTATAAATGAAATGAAAGATTATTTTATTGAACAAATTAAGCAATATATGTTGAATTAAAAAAAGCGTGTGGATGTGAAATCATTTGATTTCTATCCCACGCTTTTTAATTTATTGTGCATATTGTTGTTGTATTTGAACTAATGCATTATAGAATAGTTCAGGTTGTTCAGGACCATTATATGTTCCTTTTTCTAATGCAGTTAATGAAGCTTTTTCAGGATTTGTTAATCCACCTTCGTATTTTTGTCTCCAATCTGCATTGATAGAATTTAAGTAAGGATTTTGCCCTGTTTCATTGTAAATTTGTTGAGCTTGTTCTGCACCAAGTGCTGAATTTGACTGACTATTACTTGCAGCATTATTAGCATCATTGCTAGCTGCGTTATTAGCATCATTGCTAGCTGCGTTATTAGCGTCATTAGCTGCTGAATTATCAGCATTTGAAGCGCCATTGCTGTTTTGGTCAGCGTTGCTATTAGCACCATTGTTTGATCTATCAGAATTAGCTGAATTATTGTTATTTGTGTTATCGTCACTATTAGCATTTGAATTGCTTGAGTCAGAGTTAGAAGCACTATTACCGTCTGTGCCACTACTATCATCTGAGTCATTAGTACCATTTGAATTAGAGTCACTAGACCCGTTATCATCGGAGTTATTACTATCTGAATCTGTACTAGCAGAATCGCCTGAAGCGACATCATCAGAACTACTATCGGAGTCCTTGCTGCTGTCTGATTTACTGTCTGAGCTATCATCAGATTTTTTATCTGAATCTTTATCAGACTTACTGTCTTTTGAATTAGATGCATCATCAGATTTCGAAGAATCTTTATTTGCAGATGAATTATCTTTGCTGCCGTCACTATCATCGTTACCGCATGCTGCTAAGAATAAAAATGAAGATAGTAACAAGATTATAAATTTCTTCATATATAAACCCCATTTCTTTTTTTGTTTGACACTTATGTATCAACAATAATTCAATACCACTAAATATTAATCTCAAACAAAATTTATTATAATTTTTTTAAACTTTTTATGCCGTTTTAATAACAGTATTAAAAAAGTTAAATGTCCTTTTTATAATGATTAATTTAAGCTAAAAGACTAAGTGTGTTTGTTTAGATTTTTCTGATAAATCTGTATAATGTTTATATGATTAGAATATGCAGGAGGAATTCAAATGACTAAAAAAACAATTGGGTTTGTAGGTACAGGTGTTATGGGTAAATCTATGGCAACACACTTAATTAATAAAGGCTATGAAGTAAACGTTTATAATAGAACGAAATCTAAAGCAGATGAATTGGTAGAAATCGGCGCGACTTGGTGTGACACTATTGCAGATTTATCTAAGACTAGTGATGTGATTATATCTATAGTTGGTTATCCTAAAGATGTTGAATCTATTTATTTAGATGAAAGTGGGATTATAAACCACGCTAAAGATGGCACAACTATTATAGATATGACAACTTCAAGTCCTGCTCTTGCAGAGAGAATTTATAATGAAGCAAAAACAAAAAATATTAACAGTTTAGATGCACCCGTATCTGGTGGTGATGTCGGTGCGAAAAATGCTACATTAACCATTATGGTCGGTGGAGATGAAGAAGTATTTAATCAAGTTGAAGATATTTTTAATGTTATTGGACAAAATGTCGTCTATCAAGGTAAAAGTGGCAATGGACAACATACGAAACTTGCTAATCAAATTGCAATCGCAGCAGGTATGTTAGGTGTAGCAGAAGCCATTATATATGCTGAAGAAGCGGGATTAAATATAGATAAAGTGTTCAGTTCTATTGAACACGGTGCAGCAGGTAGTTGGTCATTATCCAATTTAGGGCCAAGAATGGTTAAAGGAGACTATGCACCAGGATTTTATGTTAAACATTTCATTAAAGATATGAGAATTGCGATAGAAGAAAGTGAAAAAAGAGACTTATATATGCCTGGATTATTAAAAGCCAAAGAAGTATATGATGCACTAAGTGAAGCAGGTTTTGAAGATAATGGTACTCAATCTGTTATTCAATTATTAAAAAATCACATTAAAAAGGGGTAATACAATGGATTTAAATGAATATCAAAACCTTGCATTAAGAACAATGTCTGATATTAAAAGAGATCCTGATAAAAGCTTGATTAATGGTGCATTAGGGTTAACAGGAGAATCTGGTGAAGTTGCAGATGTTGTTAAGAAATACGTATTTCATGGTCATGAATTAGACAAAGAATCATTAAAGAAAGAACTAGGTGATGTACTTTGGTATATCGCATGTTGCGCTTCTGCTCTTGATGTAGATTTAGATGAAATTGGTCAATTAAATATTGAAAAACTAAAAAATAGATATCCAAATGGATTTTCAAAAGAAGATTCACTAAATCGTAAAGAATAATAAACAATTATCTATTGGATAATAATGACAAAACTGTTAGAATGAAAAGGAGTGAAAACGCTTTCGTAGGAGGTAGCTATATTGGAAGGAAACGAACAATATTTATCTATAGATGAACTAAAACAGTTAATGTCTGACTATCCATTTCAATATATTGTTTGTGGACAAAGTGCGATTGATTTATTTTTAAATGAATATACGCACACTAAGGAAATCATGAGCATAACAGTAAGCAGAGAAGAGGTGCTTACTTTAGCAAACTACTTTTTAGAACGCCATTATCAAATAGTAGTTGAGACACCATTGAATGAACTAAAAGAAATTACTGTTGAAGAACTTGGAGAATATAAGAAATATTATATTTATAATAAGAAGAACGAATGTAAAATTCTTAAAGTTTATATATATGAAACGAAAGATGAGAAATGGCAATTTAGTCATGATCACAATATAGAAGTGGAAGATTATAAAATATATTTCCATAGTTTAGAACATGATGTGAAGTATTTGCGACCGGAAATTCAAATGATGTATAAGCTATATCATGAACTGAGACAAGATGATATTTATAAATATCAAAAGTTAATTCAACATTTAAGTTATTATCAATTCTTTATGCTTAGAAAAGTGATTGGAAAAGATAAACTCAATCAGATTATTTTATCAGATACATAAAAAAAGCCGACGATTTAATCGTTGGCTTCTTTTAGTTACTTATAGTTACTATGCGAGTTGTGTTGTTTTATTTGCGAAGTATTCATCATAAATCGCTTGAACGGCTATATCAGAATATTGCTCATCAATACCAAACATCATAGAAATTTCAGATGAACCTTGGTTAATCATATTTAAGTTAACATTCCTCTTGCTGAGTGCTGCAGTTGCTCCAGCTGCTGTACCAACTGCTTTATTCATACCTTCTCCTACAATCATTAAAATAGCTAAATCATAATCAATTGTTAATTCATCTACAGGTATGTTTTCTCGAATTTTACTTAAAACTCTTTCTTCTTTTCCTTTAATTTGAGTCGATCTCATAATAATACTAATACTATCGATACCAGATGGGATATGTTCAATTGAAATATTTTCTTCTTCTAAGATACTAAGTACTTTACGTGTAAATCCAACTTCTCTATTCATTAAGTATTTTTTGACGTTTATAATTGTAAATCCTTTATCACAGCTAACGCCTGAAACGATATGAGATAAATGAGAGATGTTACGTTCACTCACAATGTAAGTACCTTTATCAGTTGGTCTATTTGTATTCTTGATGACAACTGGAATACGATCTTTATAAAGTGGTTCTAGTGCCTCATCATGAAATACACCAAAACCAGCATATGATAATTCACGCATTTCTCTATATGTGATTTCTGGAATCACTTCAGGTTGAGATACAACTGTTGGATTTGCTCTAAAGATACCTGATACATCTGTAAAGTTCTCATACAAGCTTGCTTTAATGCCTCTAGCTAAGATTGCGCCTGTAATGTCAGATCCACCTCTAGGGAAAGTCACGATATCACCATTTTCAGAATAACCAAAGAATCCAGGAATAATTAATTTCTCATCATATTCACGTAATTTATAAATCTTCTCATACGACGATTCTAATATCATGGCGTTTCCTGGTTCATCAGTCACGATTATGCCAGCTTCTTTAGGTGATAAGTAACGTGTAGGGAAACCTAACTGACTATTATATTGTGCGATGAGTTGCGCATTGAAATCTTCTCCACAACTTTTTAAACCATCTAGTAAGCGTTCAGGTTTATCATGATACACGTTTATCAAATTTAATAAGTGGTTTTTAATTTCAACTAAAATAGAACGATTCATGTTTAGTTCAGTCACAATTTCTTCATAACGACCAACGATTTGATTGAGTTTGTTTGAATAATCTAATTGATTAATAACTTTTTCGTATAAGCGTATGAGCAAATCCGTTGTTTTAATGTCTTCTTTAAATCTTTTTCCAGGTGCAGATACGACTACAATTTTTCTTTCATCATCAGAGTTAATGATGTTAACGACTTTTTTAATTTGCTCACTGTTAGCGACGGAACTTCCGCCAAATTTTGAAACTTTCATTTTATCAGTCCTTTTACTGGGGGTAATGTAATTGTAGCTCTTTACAAAGCGAGAAATAATGATAATATTACTATTAATTCTAATTATTCAAACTTTACAAAAAACTTTAATGAATTTATACTATAATAAACTTGAGTCTATTTCAAGTAGACATTTGTATTTTTAACAAGAACAATATATTTAAGGTGAGTGAGGAAATGAAAGTATTAAATGTAGCAGTATTAGGTCTCGGCACTGTTGGAACAGGTGTCGTGAAGATTGTTGAAGAAAATAAAAAGCAAATAGAAGACACGATTGGGAAATCTATACATATTAAACATATTCTTGTGAGTTCTGTGAACAAGAAACGTGCAATTAATACTTCTAGCTATCATTTAACTGAAAATATTAACGAAATTTTAGAAGATGAAGAATTAGATATCGTTGTTGAAGTAATGGGTGGTATCGAACCAACAGTAGAATGGTTGAAAGCATTTCTTTCTAAAGGTATACACGTCATTACTGCAAATAAAGATTTATTAGCCGTACATTTAAGAGATTTAGAAGATTTAGCTGAGAAAAATAAAGTTGCACTCAAATATGAAGCGAGTGTAGCAGGTGGTATTCCGATTGTGAATGCGATTAATAATGGTTTAAATGCCAATAATATTAATCAATTTATGGGTATCTTTAATGGCACATCTAACTTTATTCTTAGTCAAATGACCCGTGAAGGAAAATCTTATGATGAAGCATTACAGCTTGCAACAGATTTAGGGTATGCAGAAGCGGATCCAACTGACGATGTCGAAGGAATTGACGCAGCTCGTAAAGTTGTAATTACGAGCTATTTATCATTTAATAGAGTGATTTCGTTAAATGATGTTGAAAGAGTTGGTATTTCAGATGTTGAAATCGAAGATATTAAAGTTGCAGAAAAATTAGGCTATAAAATTAAATTAATTGGTCAAGGTAAATACGAGAATGGTCGTGTTATTTCAAGTGTTAAACCGACATTGTTACCAAATAGTCATCAAATGGCGCATGTTGAAGATGAATATAATGCAATATATGTAATTGGTGATGCTGTTGGAGACACAATGTTTTATGGTAAAGGTGCTGGTAGTTTAGCTACTGGTAGTGCTGTTGTTTCTGATTTATTAAATGTTTCATTACAATTTGAATCAGATTTACATACATTACCTCCACACTTTGAACTTAAAACAGAACGTACGAAAGAGATCGTTGAAGATGAAGTAGTTAAATTCCCACTGAAAAATAGTCATTTTATTATCGTTGAAAGTGACAAAGATGAAGATGTCTTAAGAGATGATATTAAAGCGACAATTGAATTTCATAGAAGTGTTAAAGTAGAACAACGTACTGAAAATACGTATGGTATTGTCATCAGAGGTATTGATGAATTACCAGTTGATCAATTAAAAGAAAATGGCATTAATATTTTGAAATATTATCCAATTGAAGGAGATAAGTAATATGGGCAGATGGCAAGGATTAATTCATAATTATAAAGAATATTTACCAGTGAACGAAGGAACACCAGAATTGACTTTAAATGAAGGTAATACACCATTAATTCATTTACCTTATTTATCTGATAAATTGAACATTAATTTATTCGCTAAGTTTGAAGGTCTTAACCCTACAGGTTCTTTTAAAGATAGAGGTATGGTAATGGCAGTTGCAAAAGCGAAAGAAGAAGGTAAAAAAATCGTGATATGTGCCTCTACTGGTAATACATCAGCTTCAGCTGCTGCTTATGCTGCTAGAGCAGGTTTAAAAGCAATTGTTGTTATTCCTGAAGGTAAAATAGCACTTGGTAAACTAGCACAAGCAGTTATGTACGGTGCTGAAATTGTATCAATTAAAGGGAATTTTGATGAAGCATTAAATATCGTTAAAAAAGTTGCAGAAAAAGGTGAAATAGCACTTGTAAACTCTGTAAACCCATATAGAATTGAAGGGCAGAAGACTGGTGCATTTGAAATTGTAGAGCAATTAGATGGTAAAGCACCAGACTTATTTGCGATACCTGTTGGAAATGCTGGAAATATAACAGCATATTGGAAAGGTTTCAAAGAATATCATCAATTAAATCAATCAGGTCTACCTGTTATGTGCGGTTTCCAAGCTGAAGGTGCATCTCCAATCGTACAAGGTAAAGTTGTAACAAATCCAGAAACAGT
The DNA here is from genome assembly GCF_022386165.1 of Mammaliicoccus sp. P-M58. Lineage (NCBI taxonomy): Bacteria > Bacillati > Bacillota > Bacilli > Caryophanales > Staphylococcaceae > Mammaliicoccus > Mammaliicoccus sp. P-M58. The sequence continues at coordinate 60,669 of NZ_JAJNJI010000004.1, read as the reverse complement.
TGCGACTGCAATTAGAATTGGGAATCCAGCTAGTTGGAAATTGGCCGAGGCAGCACGTGATGAATCAAATGGATTAATAGATAGTGTGACAGATGAAGAAATCCTTAAAGCATACAAACTTATGACAAGTAAAGAGGGCGTCTTCAGTGAGCCGGCAAGTAATGTTTCAATTGCAGGTTTGTTGAAATTGCATGAACAAGGTAAATTAGAGCCAAATCAAACTGTTGTAGCAATTTTAACAGGAAATGGATTGAAAGATCCTGATACTGCTATTGATTTACTTGATTCGCCAATTACACCATTAGAAAATGACGAACAAGCAATTATTGATTATATTGAGCGTGCATTAAAATGAAGAAATTAAAGCTTAAAGTACCAGCCTCAACTGCTAACCTTGGGGTTGGTTTCGACTCAATCGGAATGGCTCTAGATAAATATTTAGAAGTAGAAGCGTATCTGTCCGAAGATGGAAAATGGCATTTTGAGCATGTTGGACCTCATCTGAAAGGTTTACCTGATAATGAGGAACATTATATTACTAAAATTGCACAAACTGCTACAGAGAAATTTTCGAAAGAAATGCCCGCATTAAATTTAAAAATGTATAGCGATATTCCACTTGCGAGAGGATTAGGTAGTTCAGCATCTGCGCTCGTAACAGGGTTATTTCTTGCAAATTATTTTGCAAATTTAAAGTTATCTAAATATGAGTTACTACAACTTGCAACTGAAATTGAAGGACATCCAGATAATGTTGCCCCAACAATTTATGGTGGATTAGTCTTAGGCGTATATGATCCAGAAGCTAAACATACGGATGTATCATATATAGATATACCAAAAGTCGATGTGATTGCTACAATACCAGAGTATGAGCTATCAACAGAGAAAGCGCGTAAAGTATTACCAGAAACACTATCTTTAAAAGATGCCGTTAAATATAGTGCAATAAGCAACACGATGATCAGTGCTTTAATTCAACATAATTATGAATTAGCTGGAAAGATGATGATGAAAGATGGTTTTCATGAACCTTATCGTCAACATTTGATCCCTGATTTTGAACGTATTAAAGCATTAGCTATAGAACATGGCGCGTATGCGACTGTTATTAGTGGTGCTGGTCCAACTGTATTAACGCTCGTCAAAAAAGAATTGAGTGGTAAACTTGTAAGGGCATTACAAGATGAATTTGAAGATTGCGAATCAGAATTGGTAACCATTAATCGTTATGGTATTAGTCAAAAAATCATAAACTTATAAACAAAAGTGAGATGCTTATATTCTATGTATGATAGAATATAAGCATTATTATATTTAAGGAGAACAACATGACATATAAATACATCGTAATGGATATGGATGATACACTTTTGACTTCTAAGAATGAAATAAGTGAAGTAACATATCAATACTTAATGGAGAAACAAAAAGAAGGCATGAAGTTAATACTTGCATCGGGGCGACCAACTGCAGGTATGATTAAGCATGCAGAAGTGCTAGATTTAAAAAGCTATGGTGGTTATATTGTAAGTTACAATGGTGCTTTTGTTATAAATGCTGAAGACCAAAGTATCGTATTTAATCAAACAATTAGTCAAAAAGATGCACACGATATTATTGATTATTGTAGAAGTCATAATTTCTTTTATTTAACATATTTAAATGACCAAATTATTCATGATACGACACATGATTATATGAACATTGAAAGTGAATTAACAGGTCTTCCAATGAATAAAGTTAATAATATTAAAGAAGCTATTATAGGTGACGTTCCAAAAATAATGGGTGTTGATTTCGAGGAAAATATTGCAAGTGCAAATGAAGCGTTGAATGGTAAATTTAATGACCAAGTGTCATCAACAATAAGTAAACCGTACTTTTTAGAATTCATGAATAGTGAAGTTTCTAAAGGAAAATCGTTGCAAAGATTGTTTGATCAAATTGATGTGGATTTCTCAGAAGTGATAGCTTTTGGTGATAGTTTAAATGATTCTGACATGTTAGAAAGAGCAGCAGTTGGTGTTGCTATGGGAAATGCGAACGATACGATTAAAGGTATTGCAGATGTTGTTACAGATGACCATGACCATGATGGTATTGTAACAGCGTTAGAAAAAATATTAAATACATAAAAATAAAGCAGTTCAAACCTTAAATTTTTAAGATTTGAACTGCTTTTTATTATTAGTGACGATCTTCATTAAATGCGATTGAAGTCATTTCAATTACTAGAATTGATTTTGCCCCAAGAATTTTTAATTGTTGTACAATATCATCAATTTCAGTTTTATGTCTCAGTCTTTCAACAAATACGATGATTTGTTCGTACTGATCAATCTCTAAATTGTATAAATAATGTGTGATTGTTCTTTCCAATGGAGACATAAAGCTAATCTTTTTATTAGAGTGTCTTAATGTACTCGAATCAAAATTAAAGCGAGTAGTACCTTGTACACGTATTTCTTTACCAGGTAAATAACGAGCAATTTGAAGTGGAACGTATAAGAATTCTCCTATACCAATGACAAATTTAGGTGAATCATCTAAAAAGTCATTCAATAATTCTCCCATACGTTGAAATAGATCTTCAGATACTTGTTGTTCTTTACCATTTAAAGTGAATCTACCTGTTGAAATAAAATATGGATTATCGTGAATAGTACCATCACGCAGCATGTTTTGTGCTTTTACAATAAAATGATCATTTATGACATTTCTTAATGAGTAATATTGAACTTTCGTATCGTGTTTTTGATTATCTAGTAGTTCATTTTGAATTAAATCTTTCGTCTCATGGTCAATAGCTGTAATTTCTACATCAAACGACATAAGTGAAATGATGTTGATTTGAATATTTAAAGATTTTTCCAAACTTGAGAATGCTTCTTTAACACTTTGAGATCTTAAATCAATAGGTGTTAATACAGTGAATGTTTCTCTTTCAGGACATTTATCATAAATCTTTTTAATGAGATTTAGTACAGAATTACCATTTAATAAATGATTATCAATGATTGCGACACGTTCATCATTATCGAAGAAGTCTTTATCTTTCGTATAGAAATATAAACGTTCTTGAGGATCAACAATATCGCTATGATCTAATAATGGTGGATGAGAAATAATCTTATCTCGTGTAGAAGCTAAGAACATCACATCATCATCAAATAAACTAAAAATCGATTGTCCTAAATTGACAGCACGTTCACTTAAGCCTAAAAATCTTGTCGGTGGATAGTGACCAAGTTTATTAGATTCAACCATATTTAAGGCTTGAATCATTTTACTGCGATTTTTACTGTTAATAGCTTTAGCGATCGTTTGAATACGTTCATCCGTTTCGCCTGTTAACGACTCATGATATAAGAATCCTAATAATAAACCAACAAGTAAAGGATGCTCTGGATATAATCCTCTAGAATATCCTAAACAAGGAGATACTGGTATAAATGGAAATTCTGAATGTTCTTCTTGTGTAATTGCGAGCATTTCATCTATTTCAAATTCGAATCTATTTTCTTTAACTTTCACTTCAACTTGCTGTTCATTATCTAAAGGAAAAACTTTACTTACTTGGGACATGTGATTACTCCTTTATTTACTTGTATGCGTCCATTCATGGCTGAATTTCTTTCTCTTAATATGCGCATAAATTTGGTCCGCTGCATAGTCTTGGTTCGTATAAACAGTAATATCAAAAAATGCTTGATTCTCTTCAAATGGTTCATTTAAATATAAATCTTTAAGATGATTAAATAATGATTGCATCTGTTCCCGAGTTAAACTTGTATATTCTCTAAGTGTTTTCTTAACGAGTTGAGCATGTGTGTCATAAATACTTTGAACAACAATGACAAAGCGTTCATCTTGTTCCATAACATCATCAAATAAATTAGTTTGACCTGTCATATTTACACCTTCTTTTTCTAAAATTATCATTAATATTTATTATACTATATATATCGCAATATGAAAAAGTAGATTATAGTTAGTAAATTTTTATAAACGTTTTGAACAAGGGAGTTCGGCATTAGGGGGAATGATATTTTGTGTAGGATTTATTGTTACAAAAGTAGTTCGATGTGCAAATAAGGGACGCCATAGTAACAAAAGTAGGCAGAAGTGTAACTAAGGGACGCCATAGTAACAAAAGTCAGCAAAATTGTAACTAAGGACGGTCATAGTAATATAATTCGCATTGGTCTAGACTTTCTTTCTCAATGAAATTTCAGAGCATTATTATGTTAAAGTGTAAACATTTAATCGTTTAATTTATTAAACAGATGGGAGGAAAATCTTGAAAAATACTGAAGAGTTAAAGAAATTAGCGGATGAGTTTCAAGAATGCCAGAGCATACTTGTAGCAATTGGTGATGAAACACGTCAATCAATTGTGTTAGCTCTGATTGGAGTAGGATGTAATGAAGGGATGCGAGTCGGAGAAATTACTAAGAAAACCCACTTATCTCGCCCCTCAGTATCGTATCATTTAAAAATCTTAAAAGAAGCCAATATTGTAACTGTAGAAAAAATAGGTACAAAAAATTTTTATTATATTAACCCTGAAAATACTAGTATTAAATCATTACAAGTAATGATTAATCATATGAATCAATATATTGAGAGTTATCATATTCCAAAAAAGGAAAGTGAGTTTTAATATGATGAAAAAACTAGAAACAAAATTAGAAACGAAAAATTTTATGTCTAAAAATCGTTTTTATAAAGCATCAATGAGTGAAACATTAGGTAATCGATATAATAGTCCAACAAAAAATATAGTGAATTTATACAGTCGTTGGTCTAATGGTGGATCGGGCATACTGATGACCGGTAACGTTATGGTAGATCGTAATGCATTAGGCGAACCAGGAAACATTGTTATAGAAGATGAAAGAGATATAACTTTGTTGAAAAATTGGGCAAAAGTGGGAACTCAAAACAATAATCATTTGTGGATGCAGATTAATCATCCAGGTAAACAATCACCTAAAAATTTATCTAAAGAACCAGTAGCCCCTAGTTCAATTCCTGTAGGAGGAAGTTTGTCGAATGTTTTTAATCACCCACGCGCATTAAAGCATGATGAAATTTTAGGAATTATAAAGCGTTTTGGAAACACAGCATATATTGCAAAAAAAGCAGGCTTTACAGGTGTACAAATTCATGCCGCACATGGTTATCTTATTAATCAATTTTTATCACCTTATCACAACAAACGAAATGATGCTTGGGGAGGCAGCCTTGAAAATCGTATGCGTTTTTTAATGGAAGTTTATCATGAAATAAGACGTCGTACAGGTGAAAAATTTCCTATTGCTGTTAAGTTAAATTCTGCAGATTTTCAACGTGGTGGGTTTACAGAAGAAGACTCAATGAAAGTTCTAAAAGCTATCGATAAAGCTGGAATTGATTTAATCGAAATTTCAGGGGGTAATTATGAAAATCCTGTTATGTTTGAAGGAAGTAATATCCGTGAGAGTACCAAAAAACGTGAAGCTTATTTTTTAGATTATGCAGATAAAGCGAGAAAATTAGTGAATACACCAATTGTTGTAACTGGTGGTTTTCGATCGGCTGAAGGTATGGAGGCTGCAATTAATAGTGGTTCGATTGATATGGTAGGTATTGCTAAACCTTTAGTAATTAATCCTGATTTACCAAACCAAATAATAAATGGGACATATATAACACCGGACTTACCAAGAATTACAACTAACGTTAAATTTATAGATAAAAAATTAGGGTCAATGTTAGAACTTAGTTGGTATGAGGCTCAATTTTATTTAATGGCACATGGAAAAAATCCTAATCTTAAATTGAAAATATGGAGAGCTTTATGGATAAGTTTTAAGAAAAATGGGATAATTTCCTTTACTAAAAGACGTTAAATTTAATAATTTTAAAAAGGAGAGAATAATTATGAATTATAAACATCAAATTGCATGGAAAAAAATTGAATCTAAATTACCTGAAAAATTTCATTTTACAGAAGAATATCAGCCGAATGAAGAGTGGTGGGATTGGAAAGGACATCATGTACATTTGGACACGTTTAGAAATGAAAACGCAGATGTCAAAATAATTTTATTACATGGTGTTGGCACTAATGGTAGACAACTGTCTTTAATAGCAGGAGGGCCATTAGCAAAGAAAAATTATGAGACAATAGCAATTGATATGCCAACATATGGCATGACCCAGGTTAAAAAGGGAGAGATTGTCACTTATGATGATTGGGTAAATTTAGCTTCTGATTATATAGATGAAGAAAGTAAAAAAGATGCACGCCCTATCTTTTTATATGGGTTAAGTGCTGGTGGTATGGAAACATTTCATGTTGCTGCCAAAAATAAAAAAGTTAACGGTATTATTGGTATGACATTTTTAGATCAGCGTAAACAAATGATAAGAGATGCGACTGCTCATGATATTTTAATGAGCAGAATAGGTATCCCAGCTGCAGGATTAATGAGAAAAATCGGTCTTGGATTTATAAAAATTCCTATGAAAATTGCTTCTAAGATGTACACTTTAGTTAACAATGATACAATACTAAAAATAATGTTAGATGATAAGTCGTCTGCGGGAAATTTAGCAACAATGACTTTCTTAGATTCATATGGTAATTATAAACCAGAAGTGGAACCTGAAATGTTCGATACTTGTCCCGTGTTATTAACACAACCAAGCTTAGACCGATGGACACCAAAATATTTGAGTGTTCCATTTTTATCCGAATTAAAAAAAGTCGAACACGAGATTATAGATTTAGAAAATGGAGGTCACTATCCTGTAGAACAACCTGCATTAGATGAGTTAGTAGAAGCTATTGATAATTTTATAAAAAAATATAAATAATGATATTTTGTATAGAGTTTGTAGTAACAAAAGTCGATGGAATTGTAACTAAGAGGCGCCATAGTAACAACACTCAGCAGAATTGTAACTAAGGAAAGCATGCACGAACAAAATTTTAGATATAAATAACGCCACTCAAGTTGATTGAGTGGCGCTTTTAAAAATTATTTCTTATATTGGTGTTTTCTTAAATCAATATCTTCAAGTTTGATAATTTTTGATTTCGTTGTGAATTTATGAATAAAGTATACTACGAAACCTAATATAATCGGTAAGAATGATTCGATTAATACTGGGAAGTTCAATGTCATAATGCTATCAAATGATTGACCGATTAATAAGAATGCTATAACAGCGATTACGATGATTGGTCCTAATGGATATAAAGGTGCTTTATATTCAAGTGTATCTGTCGCTGATTTGCCTTGTTTCTTAATGGCCATCCTTAATCGAATATGACTGATAATACTCATTAGCCAAACTAAAGTAACAAGTGCGCCTAACATATTCAACAATCTATAATAACCATCAGCGTTAATCGTTGCATATACGATAGACGCGAAAATTAATACGATTGTGACGCATAATGAAACGAACGGCATATTGTTTCTATTTAAGTTATTGATAAACTTAGGTGCTTGCTTATGTTGAGCAAGTGAGTAAAGTAATCTACTTGTAGCATATAAGCCTGAGTTACCAGCTGAAATAAGTGCTGTTAAAATAACCGCATTAATAATGGAAGCAGCAAATGCTATACCAACTCTATCAAATACGATTGTAAACGGACTTTGAGTTACAGTGTTTGATTTATTTAATAACAATGGATCAGTATATGGAATAATTGCTGCAATCACAGCGATTGCTAAAATATAAAATAATAAAATTCTCCAGAATACTTGTCTAATTGCTTTTGGCATGGATTCTTTAGGGTTTTCAGATTCACCAGCTGTTACGGCTACTACTTCTGTTCCACCGAAGCTAAATCCAGCAACAAGTAGTACGCCTAAGAAACCAGAAATACCATTTACGAATGGTGCTTCTTTATAAGTGAAGTTTGATAGTCCAAGTGGTTCGTTACCACCTAATATTCCAAATATCACAAGAACACCAACTATTAAGAAGATGATAATAGTCGCGACTTTTATAAAACTTAACCAATATTCAGCTTCACCAAATGCTTTAACAGTAAATGCATTTAATAAGAATAGAATAACTAAGAAAATAATGCTCCATACAAACGGGTTAATATTTTGGAATATATCCCAGTATGTAATAATTTTTGCTGCAGTTAATATATCGACGCTTGTTACAAGAGCCCAAATCACCCAATAAAGCCAACCAACAGTAAATCCTGCTGATGGATCAATAAATCTACTTGAGTATGCACTAAATGACCCAGATACTGGATAAAAAGTTGCAAGTTCTCCTATAGCTGTCATTAAAAAGTAGAGCATAACACCAATAATAGAATAAGCTATAAGTGCACCACCAGGTCCTGCTTGAGTGATGACTGCACCACTCGCCATAAATAAACCAGTACCAATCGAACCACCAATGGCGATCATTGATATGTGTCTAGTCTTTAATCCTCGTTTCATTTCTTCCATATAATTCACCTTGCTTTCTAATAGTACAATTTATCTGTAAATAAAATATACATATTATTTTATTAGTATTTCAGTAAATAAGCAACAAAAACTTTTAACGCATAAATGCTTTAAAGCCATAAAGTATCGATGTATAAAAATAGAAGTCATTTCAAAAGTATGAATTGACTTCTTTGTCGTATATTTTCTTATAAAATAAGAAATTATTTAGTTTCGCGGTGTAAAGTGTGACGACCTAATCTTGGACAGTATTTTTTCATTTCAATACGTTCAGGATTTGTACGTTTGTTTTTAGTTGTAATATAATTTCTGTCGCCACATTCAGTACATGCTAACGTGATATTGACACGCATGTTCATCAGCCTTTCTATTCAGTAATCGTTACGTTTTATAATTTTAGCATAATACAAATGAGTTTTCAATGCAAAAATATGTGTATTATATAATTGCGATATGATGTGTAAAAGCGTATATTGTTATAATTAAAACAAATAATAACGTAGGAGTTAAAATATGAAAAAAATATATATTATAGTTGGTGCACTATTAACGATGGCGCTCATCCTATCTGGTTGTAACAACCAAACATCTAAAGACGACAAAATTAAAATTTATGCAACAAACTTTCCATATGAAAGCTTTGCTAAACAAATTGGTGGCAAATATGTAGATGCCAATTCTATTTACCCAAGCGGTACAGATTTACATAACTATGAGCCGACTCAAAAAGAAATGCTCAATATCGCTAAAAGTGATCTATTTATTTATTCTTCAAATGAATTAGATCCAGTAGGTAAAAAAATTAGTTCTACTATACAAAAAAATATTTCATATCAGTCTTTAATGGAAGAAAATATCAAAACTCTTGATAAAGCTCTAAATAAATAATATTTATAGTATTATTTCGTTTACTTTTACTACTTAACCATGTATAGTAACTAATGGATTATTATTAATAGTTGTGAAAGAGGTTATTGATATGAAAATTTTTGATTATGAAGATGTACAGTTAATACCAAATAAATGTATAGTAGAAAGCCGTTCTGAATGTGATACTACTGTAAAATTTGGTCCAAAGACATTTAAATTACCAGTAGTACCTGCAAATATGCAAACAGTCATGAATGAAGAACTAGCTGAATGGTTTGCTAGTAATGATTATTTTTATATCATGCATCGTTTTGATGAAGAAGGACGTATTCCTTTTATCAAAAAAATGCAAAGCCAAAACTTATTCGCCTCAATTTCTGTAGGTGTTAAAGACAATGAATATACTTTTATAGAACAACTTTCTAATGAAGGGCTTGTTCCTGAATATATAACAATAGATATTGCACATGGTCATTCTGAGCAAGTTATTAGAATGATTAAACATATTAAACAACATATTCCTGAATCATTTGTAATTGCAGGTAATGTTGGTACGCCTGAGGGTGTTCGTGAACTTGAAAATGCGGGTGCTGACGCAACCAAAGTTGGTATCGGACCAGGTAGAGTATGTATTACAAAAATTAAAACTGGATTTGGTACTGGTGGCTGGCAATTAGCTGCAATTAACGCTTGTAGCAAAGCTGCTAGAAAACCAATGATTGCTGATGGTGGTATTAGAACGAACGGTGACATTGCTAAATCTATTAGATTCGGTGCAAGTATGGTAATGGTTGGTTCATTATTTGCTGCGCACGAAGAATCTCCAGGTGAAACAGTTGAATTAGAAGGTAAACTATATAAAGAATATTTCGGTAGTGCATCTGAATTTCAAAAAGGTGAACGTAAAAATGTAGAGGGTAAAAAGATGTTTGTTGAACATAAAGGCTCTCTAAAAGATACGTTAATTGAAATCGAACAAGATTTACAAAGTTCTATTTCTTATGCAGGAGGAAAAGATCTACATTCTATTACAAAAGTAGACTATGTAATTGTTCGTAATTCAATATTTAATGGTGACAGTGATCGCGGCTAAAACAAGTGAGGTGACGACTTGAGAAAAGTATTCTTTTTATTTATGTTGCTATTATGCTTAACACTTATCAAGCCAGTCCCAGAATCAGATTTGTCTAGACAAATTGGGCAAAAAGTATTGAATGTTCAACAAGGATTACAACACGAAGAAACAGCTAAGAAAGTTGAACTGAAGACACCAGATGACCAAGAATTTGCGATTAATAATATTCAAATCAATCAAACAAAGAATGAAGTAGAAAAGAAACTTGGTAAACCTAAGCGTATAACTGCTAATGAATATAACGAGAAATGGCATGTGTATCATAACGACTATCATGAATTTGTGATGGTAAGTTATGATCATGACAAAGTAACTGGTATATATACAAACCAAGACCTTATAACTTCTAAAAAAGGTATCACAAGTAAAATGAACAAAGATAAAGTCCGTTCTATACTTGGCGAACCTGAAAAAGCAATAGAAAAAGACAAAGTGAAACTCATACAAAATGATGAAGATTATGATGTTTTCAAATTTGATAACATCTATACAACCGTGTTTTATGATAAACATGAAAATAATCAAATTAAAGGTATCATGCAGATTGCATCATCAACTGAAGATAAACGAACGAATCAGTATCATGCAGCTTCTGATGAATACAAAAAAGCTTTAGAATTACAAAACTTTGACCTTGTAAATGCTGAGCGTGTACAGTTTGGACTACCTACATTAGCTTATAATGAGCGTGTTAGTGAAACTGCAAGAAAGCATAGTCAAGACATGGTGAATAATGATTATTTTGATCATAATAACAAACAAGGTATGTCTCCATTTGATAGATTAGATCGAGATGGTTTTAATTATGTTACTGCTGGGGAAAACTTGGCTTATGGTCAAATCAGTAGTATATATGCACATCATGGTCTTATGAATTCACTTGGACATAGAAAAAACATTTTAAATAAAGATTATAAAGAATTAGGTGTAGGTGTTGATATTGGTGAAGAATTACAGCCATATTGGACGGAGAACTACATCACGCAACAATAGAAAAGAGATAAATGATATTATCTTATCAACGTTGATATAATTAAATCGAGAAAAGTCAATATTTCATATTTCCTTAAATGTTTAACACATGTTGTTTCTAGTAATTTTGATTGGTGAAATAACATATAAAGGGGTAGTTTTACATGGAAAATAAAGAAATAAAACGAAAAGATTTAGATGTCTTAGAACGTATTAAAGAATTATTAAATAAAAAAGATGTATCATAAATATATGACAAGTAAAGAAAGAACTCGATAAAGGGAATATGAAAAAAGGAGATGCAATCGCATCTCCTTTTTGTTATGTTACATTTCTCTAAACAATCCAACAACTTTACCTAATACTGTAACGTTATCTAAATAAATAGGTTCCATTGTACTGTTCTCTGGTTGAAGTCTATATCGCGTTTCCTCTTTGTAAAAACGTTTAACTGTAGCTTCATCATCTTCTGTCATTGCAACTATGATATCACCATTCTCAGCGATTGATTGACTACGTACGATTACTTTATCGCCGTCTAGTATACCAGCTTCAATCATGCTATCACCGATAACATCTAATATAAAGATATTGCTATTATGTGTTGATGTGAAATGTGCTGGTAATGGGAAGTATTCTTCTACATTCTCTACAGCCGTAATAGGTATACCTGCTGTAACTTTACCGATAACTGGAACGTGAATGGTGTTCTCTTGGTTAATGTTCTCTCCAACTGTTTCTGTGATTTCTATTGCTCGTGGTTTAGTTGGATCACGTTTAATGTAGCCCTTTTCTTCTAGTCTTGATAAATGACCATGTACTGTAGAGCTTGACGCTAAGCCGACTGCTAAACCAATTTCACGTACGCTAGGCGGATAGCCTTTCGTTTGTACTATATGTTTGATGAATTGATATATTTCAGATTGACGTTTAGTTAATTCTTTCATAGTCGCACGCTCCCAATTAATTATTTAAATTTATTATAGCACATACGTTTCCTTTGAACAAACATTTGTTCGTATTTTTATTGACTACGAACAGTTGTTCTGTTATTATAATAATACAAACAAACGTTCTAGGAGGAATTGAGTATGACAATTACAATTAAGAAGACAATATTAGTGTATATAGCAGTATTCTTAATGACTTTATTAATTGGATATTTATATTTAGCCCAGTCTAATGATCTTTATAATACAGAACAAACGTACGAAATGACCGATCATCAAATTAAACAACAAAGCGATAAACAACATAACCATATATCTGATTCCAATACATTAGTAGGGTCAATAGATTGAATTTAAACACGAGTAAATCCATTTGGATTTACTCGTGTTTTTTGGTATCTTTTATGTATAAAGAAAGTGGGGATATTATGCTAGATAAAGCAAAAATAGAAAGAATTAATGAATTAGCGAACAAAAAGAAATCTGAAGGTTTAACAGATAGTGAAGCTAAAGAACAAACAAAATTACGCGCCGAGTATTTACAAGCTTTCCGCGGGAATTTTAAAAATACAATCGAGAATACTAAAATCATTGATCCAGAAGGTAATGATGTAACTCCTGATAAGGTAAAAGAAATTCAAAAAAATAATAATATAAGAAAGTAAGTATAAATTAAGTAATAATAATTAATTTTTGAAAAAATTTCATGTATAATGAAAAGGGATTACAAGAATAAAGGAGACTACATTTATGTTTAACGAAAAAGATCAACTTGCAGTAGATTCAATCCGTGCTTTAAGTATAGATGCTATTGAAGCAGCTAACTCTGGACATCCTGGTTTACCAATGGGTGCTGCGCCTATGGCATATGCATTATGGACTAAGCATTTAAATTTCAATCCACAATCTAAGAACTATTTTAATAGAGACCGTTTTGTTTTATCTGCTGGTCATGGTTCTGCATTACTATATAGTTTATTACACGTTTCAGGTAGTTTAGAACTTGAAGAAGTGAAGAACTTCAGACAATGGGATTCTAAAACACCTGGACATCCAGAATTTAGACATACTGATGGTGTAGAAGTTACAACAGGACCTTTAGGACAAGGTTTTGCAATGAGTGTTGGTATGGCAATGGCTGAAAAACACTTAGCAGGTAAATTTAATAAAGATAAATACGATGTAGTAGATCATTACACATATGTTTTAGCAAGTGATGGTGACTTAATGGAAGGTATTTCTCATGAAGCAGCTTCATTAGCAGGTCACTTAAACCTTGATAAATTAATCACATTATATGATTCTAATGATATTTCATTAGATGGTGAGTTAAATAAAGCATTCTCTGAAAATGTTAAAGAAAGATTCTCATCTTATGGTTGGAGCTATATCTTAGTTGAAGATGGTAATGACTTAGAAGCTATTGATAAAGCGATTACTGAAGCAAAAACATTAGAAAGCCCAACATTAATCGAAGTTAAAACAGTTATCGGTTATGGTGCGCCTAATAAAGCAGGTACTAATGGCGTGCATGGTGCTCCATTAGGAGAAGAAGAACGTGAATTAGCATTAAAAGCATACGGTTTAGATCCTTCTAAACGCTTTAATGTACCTCAAGAAGTATATGATATCTTCAGTGAAACAATGCTTAAACGTGCAAACGAAGACGAAGCAGCATGGGAAAAATTGGTCGAAGCTTATACAAATGATTATCCAGAATTAGGACAAGCATTTAAACAAGCCATTTCTAATGAATTACCTGTTGATTATGATAAAGAATTACCAGTTTATGAAGCTGGAAATAGCAGTGCCACTCGTGCGGATTCAGGTGAAGTGATTCAAGCATTAAGTAAATCAGTACCTGCATTCTTTGGTGGTTCAGCTGACTTAGCATCTTCAAACAAATCAAATGTTAAAGATGAAGCTGACTTTAGTAGTGAAACACCTGAAGGACGCAATGTTTGGTTTGGTGTTCGTGAATTTGGTATGGCTGCTGCAGTTAATGGTATGGCAGTACACGGTGGTGTTAAACCATATGGTGCAACATTCTTCGTATTCAGTGACTACTTGAAACCAGCTGTAAGACTTTCAGCAATTATGGGTGTACCTTCAACATTTGTATTCACACATGATTCAATTGCTGTTGGTGAAGATGGTCCAACACATGAACCAGTTGAACAATTAGCTGGATTAAGAGCGATTCCTAACTTAAATGTGATACGCCCTGCAGATGGTAATGAAACAAGAGTAGCATGGAAAGTAGCTTTAGAATCTGAAACGACACCAACAGCTTTAGTGTTAACAAGACAAAACTTAACAGCTTTAGATGTTGAAGAATCAGTGTTAGAAGAAGGTGTTCGTAAAGGCGGATATGTTGTATATCGTTCAGAAATCGAACCTGAATACTTACTACTAGCATCTGGTTCAGAAGTTTCATTAGCTGTAGATGCAGCTAAAGATATCGAAGCACAAGGTAAAGGTGTACAAGTTGTATCATTACCTAACTGGCATGCATTTGATCAACAAGATGCTGAATATAAAGCATCAGTATTACCAGCATCAATCACTAAACGTGTAGCAATCGAAATGGCATCTTCTCTAGGTTGGCATAAATATATTGGCATTGAAGGAAAAGTCATTACAATTGATACATTCGGTGCAAGTGCGCCTGGCGACTTAGTAGTTGAAAAATACGGATTTACAAAAGAAAATGTATTAAACCAAGTATTAAGCTTCTAAAGAATCTTAAAAAGCCTCATCCAAGAAACTTGGTTGAGGCTTTTTCATTTTAAACATTAAGTTTCATCTTGATAAAATGTAATGAATTTAGTAAACTTTTATAGGATACAGAAAGTGGGTGAAATAATGGCAACGTGGTTAGCAATATTATTAATCGTCGTGGCATTAATCGGTGGGCTTGCACTTGGATTCTTCCTTGCACGTAAATATATGATGGATTACTTGAAAAAGAATCCACCAATTAACGAAGAAATGTTACGTATGATGATGATGCAAATGGGTCAAAAACCATCTCAAAAGAAAATTAATCAAATGATGACAATGATGAATAAGAATATGGATCAAAAAATTAAATAATCTTATATTAATCATAAGTAAAAATAAAACGTATAACCGTGATATTTTTAAACGAGTCTCAGACGTACACTACAGTCTAAGGCTCGTTTCTTATTTTGTTTAAGTTTTCACTTATTGTTCAAATAAAGGTGTTTTAACTTAATTGTTATTTGATAAAATAGAATATGAGTGAGAGGGGGATCATTGTGGAAATCACAGTATTTGTAGCTTTTGGTGCAGGCATATTAAGTTTCGTATCTCCTTGCGTATTACCTATTTATCCAGCGTTTATTTCTTATATAACAGGCATGAGTTATGACGACATCAAAACTAAAGGACTTAGTCGTAATGCAATCCTACATACGATTATCTTTTTGCTTGGTTTTAGTGTTATATATATGATACTTGGAATGGGTATAGGATATATTTCTGGTATGCTGATTAATTATCAAACGTTGATCAGGCAATTAGGTGCCATTATTATTATTGTATTTGGTCTCATTATATTAGGCGTATTCCAGCCACAATTTTTAATGAAAGACCGTAAAATAAATTTCAAGACGAAACCCACAGGTTATATAGGTACTTTTCTTATTGGTATGGCATTTGCTGCAGGATGGACACCATGTAATGGTCCGATTATTGCAGCGATTGGTACGTTAGCTGCTACTAATTCATCACAAGCATTACTTTATATGTTGTTATATGTATTAGGATTCAGCATACCATTTTTCGTACTGACATTCTTTATAACTAAATTACAAATTATTAAAAAGTACAATGTTGCTATCATGAAGTTTGGTGGTATAATTATGATAATTATGGGAATATTACTGTTCTTTGATTTATTAACGGAGATCACGATATTCTTCCAATCATTAGGTTTAAATTAAATAATATTGATATTTCGTACTTATAAGGGGTTTTAGATATGTATTTCCTTTTTTCATTTGTAATAGCAGCTTTAATGGGATTGGCAGTTATTGTTGTTAGAATGAAAGCACAAAATTATCCAACGAATGCTAAAAAGATCGTATTACCGCCATTTTTTATGGCTACAGGTGCATTGATGTATGTTGTACCGTACTTTAGATTAAATGGCAGTGAAATTATAGAAGCAATTTTAGTTGGTTTGTTCTTTTCTCTATTTCTTATCTTTACTTCTAACTTTGAAGTTAAAGGATCAGAAATTTATATGAAACGTTCTAAATTATTTCCGGTTATTTTAATATCGTTATTAATCATTAGATCAGTCGGTAAATTTTTCTTAAGTGATTCAATCGATCCAGGTCAATTAGCAGGTATGTTTTTCTTACTCGCATTTAGTATGATTGTACCTTGGAGAATAGCCATGTATGTAAAATATAAAAAATTAAAAGACCGTATGCCAATTGTAAATTAAAAAAACAACGCACATCTCAATTATTGAGTGTGCGTTGTTTTTGCATTTGAAATTTCTTCTCTATGATCAAAGATAGAAAATTTATTCTTCTCATCATCAGCTAATTCGAACAATTTTAAATATGGTGTATAATCTATATTAAGTTCGGTTAGCTTTTTCTTCATGAATTTGTGATCTCTTTTTGGTGTTGCTACGATATATCCTCTCATGATATGGTCAAGTTCGATTGTTGTGGCATGTTCTTCTAATGCAATTTTAGAGACACGTCCACCTATCTTTTCTTTCGCAACATCCCTAAATAATTCTGGAACAGGTGAAACGAGTTCGTTTAATAAACTACGTGCTTCATCATTCCATAATGGTAAAGCTTTATTAATGTAGTAGTCTTGCCAATCAAGTTCACTCATACCATTATCTTTAGGCATACGTTTTAAGAATTTACGAAACATAAAGAATCCACCGATTGCAAGTAACGAAATAAATACGATGCACCATAAAATAATAAAAAATATAAATGCGTTACTCAATGAAATCACTCCTTAGATTTAGTATAAATGAAGCGTTTCAACCTGTCTAATAAATATTATAAAAGGAGCTTTAAAATGAAAATTTTACATACTGCTGATTGGCACATTGGTAAAACCATCAATGGTCAATCATTAATAGAAGATCAAAAGTTTATACTTTCAAAATTATTCGATGCAATTAAAGAACATCAACCAGATATTGTTGTCATTAGCGGTGATTTATACGACTTACACTATCCCAATAAAGAGTCGATGGTTGTTCTTGAAGATGCGCTTTCAACAATCAACTTAGAACTTAACACGCCAGTAATAGCTATAAGCGGAAATCATGATGGTAAAGAACGTTTAAACTATGGAGAGAGATGGTTCGAAAAAACAGGCTTAAATATTATTACGGGATATGATCAGTTACTTGAACCTATTAAAGTGAATGATGTCAATATATACGTAATGCCTTACTTTACACCCGCTGATATTAGACATGTGTTTGAAGTAAAAGATATTCATACACATCAGGAAGCGACTGAATTTATTGTTCATAAAATGAAAGAAGTTATAAAAGAAGATGAAACGAATATTTTAATAGGTCATTTATTCGTTGCTGGTGGTGAATCGACAGACTCTGAAAGACCATTATCTATCGGAACAATAGAGACAGTCAGTGCCGATACATTTGAAATATTCGATGCTGTATTATTAGGTCATTTACATCACCCGTTTGCGATAAAGTCTGATTACATATTTTATTCTGGAACACCAATGCAATATTCATTTTCAGAGGCAAATCAATCTAAAGGATATAGACTATTTGATTTTGGTTATAAATCATTTAAACAGTCATTTATTCCAATAGAACCTAGAAGAGCATTTCAAGTGATACAAGCAAGTTATGAAGATGTCATACATGAAAAATTAGACATTAAACATCGTGAAGACTATTTTCACTTTAAATTGTCTGATATGGACCATGTGACAGATCCACTTATGAAGATAAGAAGTATATATCCTAATACACTTCAAATATCTAGGCAAGATTATGAAGTTGCAAATGATGAAATATATGTGGATGTTCATACTTTGACGGATTTAGAAATTATTGAATCATTTTATGATCATGTAGCGGGTGAACCGTTAGAAGGCATAAAAAAAGAAAAAATCATCGCATTGTTAGAAAGTGATTTAAATAAGGGGGCACGAGAATAAGATGAGACCTTTATTATTAAAGATGCAATATTTTGGACCATTTATAAATGAGGAAGTTGATTTTACACATTTATCTAAATCACAATTATTTTTAATATGTGGTAAAACAGGATCAGGAAAGACGATGATCTTTGATGCGATGGTTTATGCTTTGTTTGGTAAGACATCGACAGAATCGCGTGAAGAAGTTGATTTGCGAAGCCATTTTGCTGATCCTAAGTTACCTACAAAAGTAGAATTTGAATTTGAAATTAAAAATGAACAATATAGCGTCGTAAGAACTGTGAAATACATTAAAGAAGGTAATAAAAACCCAACGAATGCAACTGTTGAAGTATATAAAAAAATAAATGATAAGTGGTCATTAGAAACGAAAAGTATTAATACAAGCAATGATTATTTAAAAGCGTTATTACATATGAATGTTAAGCAGTTTAGACAAATATTGATTCTTCCGCAAGGTGAATTCAAACAGTTTCTCGTTTCGAACAGCACAGATAAAAGAAGTATATTAAGAACACTATTCGATAGTAATCGTTTTGAGTCGTTACAAGAACAATTAGAACTAGAAATGAAGAAAGAAATCGCATTAATCGAAAGTCACTATCGAAAAATCACACAATATTTAAATGACATGCATGATTTTGATGACGAAGCGTTACAAGAACATAAACAAGTTGAAGGCTATCGTTATGAAGTGATTCAAGATGCATTAACGTCATATGAAGCGGTAGGACAAGAAAAGTTAAAAGAACTAACAGATTTGAAAGCTAAACAGCAGCAACAAGTTAGTGAGATTGAAAATGTCTTTGAACATGAGAAAGCATTAAAAGAAAACTTTGAAACATTAAAAGCTAAAGAAGCAGAATTAAATCAGTTGAAAAATGAAGAAAAAGAAATCAATGATTTAAAGAAACAAGTCAAATACTTAAAAAGTGTACAGTCTTTAACATATCAATTTCATCAACTTAAAGATAAAGAAACTAACCATACAAACGAATTAAAAAATGATGAAGTACTTCAAAAACAAATAAGTGATAATGCACAACAATTAGAATCAATTGTACAACAAATAAATAATCTGCATAAAGAACATAAACAAATCGAAGAATATAAAGCATTTGTTCAAAATACTAAACATATAAAAGTAAATATAGATAAATATATAGAAGCAGAACAAAACCTGGTAAAACATAAGGAGAAACAAAAAGCACTAAATAATGCAATTGAAGAAGATAAGAAGGAAACAGAGCAATTAAATAGTAAACTTGGACACATTACTTATGACGAACAAGATGAGCAAAATCAATTAAAAGAACAAGAAACAATGAAGTTAACATTACAAGGTCTAGAAACAACACAAAAGCTGTATGCAGATAAACAAGCGTTGGAAGAGAAAATACAAGCATATAATCGTCAATTAGTAGAATATGAAAATGAAAAAACATCACTAGAACAACGTATGGATGCTGAAAAGACGTTTGATATATTGAATGTGGAAGATGAAATATTGAAAATTCAAAAGCATGTTCATAAAGGTGAAGATTGTCCTATATGTGGATCAATCATAGAAACAATCAATGGAGATGTTGATTTTGAAAGCTTAAAACAAGAAAAAGCGAAACAATTAGAAGTTGAACAGCAGTTACAAGAAGTAAATCAACACATTACGACTTATCAAGAAAGAATTAATTTGACGAATGAACAATTAAACAAGTTAAGTGATGTTAAGGATGTACAAGAAGATATATCATCATTAAACGAAAGTGTTGAACAAATCGTAAGTAAATTAAAAACTTATCAAGAGAATCGTCAGCATATTCAACGTCTACAAAAAGAAATAAATGCTGTAGATAAAAAGATAACAGAACATACATTACAATTAAATGATTTAAACCATAAAATATCTACATATGAAAATGATTTAGCGTACTTTAATAAAGAGACGGGGTATACTGAAGTATCATCATTTGTTGAACGAGTTAATACGTTAGAACAAACATTATCTAAGTTTGATCAAAGTATGAAAATATTAAATGAACAACAAGAACAATATCAAAATGATAAGCAAACATTACAAATGCAACATGCTACGGTTAAAGAACGTTTATCTATGATTGAAGAACAAATTAAATCTACAAAAGACTATTTAAGTGCTGAAATGAACAAACATGACATTTCTTCATATGCTCAGTTAGATGAGTTGTTATTACAAGTAGAGGATATTGATCGATTAGAAGAAAGTGTTCAGCAATATGACAAAAAGTATATAGAAGTTGAAGCGGTCGTTAAAGAACTTAGTAAAAAGGTAAAAGATCAAGAAATGCCTGATATCGCTAATACGGAAGAACAATTAGTAAGTGCTAAAGATTCCCTAAACAATTTACTTAAACAATTGAATCAACTTCAATTGAAGGTTGAACAAAATGATCAAAAATCTAAAGCAATTCTTTATGTGAGTGATAAGATTAATCAAGACCTTAAAGAACAAGAAAAAATGATTGATTTATCGAGAACGATGAATGGGAAGAATAGCCAGAAATTATCATTGGAGAACTATGTGCTGATTTATTATTTAAACCATATATTAGATAATGCAAATAGACATTTTCTTAAAATGACGAATAATCGTTATCAGCTCGTGCGTAGAAAAGAGAAATCACAAGGATTAAGTGGTTTGGAAATAGAAGTGTTTGATAGATTTTCAAATAGAACGCGACATATTACGTCATTATCAGGCGGGGAAACATTCCAAGCGTCGTTGTCATTAGCGATAGGATTGTCGAATGTTGTGCAGCAAGAAGCGGGTGCTATTCATTTAGAATCGATGTTCATCGATGAAGGATTTGGTACGTTAGATGCTGAAACTTTAGAAACTGCGCTCGATACACTCGTTAATATCCAAATGTCCGGTCGTTTAGTAGGTATTATTTCTCACGTATCTGAATTAAAGACAAGAATTCCTATAATATTAAATGTAAACAAGAATGGATTTTTAAGTACAACAGCATTCTCAAATAATTGAATGACACATCAAAGACATAAATAGATTAAATTGTGTATTTAAGTTGTGATTTTTATTTGATATATTTTAACTAACAGAGTTATGGGAGTGTTAGGATGAAAAAGGGAATATTTCTAATATTGGTTGCAAGTATGATGATGATAATGAGTGCATGTAGTAATAATGCAATTGAACCGGACAGTCAATTTGGCAATAAAATGCAGTCATTCAATGTAACTGATCAAGATGGACATAAATTTTCACAAAAAGATATGAAAGGGAAAGTGTATATAGCTGACTTTATCTTTACGAATTGTGAAACAGTATGCCCGCCAATGACATACAATATGAGTACTGTCATTGATCAACTTGAAAAAGATGGCGTTAAAAATTATGGGGTATTAAGTTTTAGTGTGGATCCAGCAAACGATACACCGAAAAAACTTAAAAATTACGTTAAACAATATAATGTACCAGATAATAAATGGACGTTATTAACGAATTACGATTTCAAATTTATTAAACAATACGCACAAGATAACTTTAAATCAATTGTGGCGCCACCACCAAAAGGTAGTACACAAGTTACACATGGTACAAGTTTCTATTTAATAGATCAGAATGGAAAGATTATTAAATCATATAGCGGACAGGATGCTGGGGATAAGAAGTTCCCTAAATCTGAAATTGTAGCTGATGTTAAAACATTAGTAGAAGAAGGTCCAGTAGAAGATTAATAAAGATATAAAAAACCATCGATTATTGAACAATCAATAATCGATGGTTTTTTAATTATGTAAAACTTACTTTTCGCGTAAAGCGTCGCGGATTTCTGTAAGTAATACAGTTTGTTCGTCAACTTCTTCTTCTTCTTCGCCTTTTTTCATAACAGTATTTGCAATTTTGATGAATACAAATAGTGCGAATGCGACGATTAAGAAGTCAATGATAGACTGGATGAATAGACCGTACTTGATACCCATTAATGACCATTTTTCAGCGAAGTCTACTTCTCCAAAAATTAATCCAATAAGTGGCATTATGACGTTCTCAACTAAAGATGTAACAATTTTGTTAAAGGCAGCACCAATAACAACGGCGATTGCTAAATCTAAAACGTTACCTTGCAAAGCAAAGTCTTTAAATTCTTTTAATAATGACATATCAAACACCTCCTTATCGAATTTTATCATACATGAATATGGCACAAAAAGAAATAGTCAATTTGATTTTAGGTGTAATATTTGTTAAAGTGTTGAATGTTGCTGTTTTCATATATCACCTATTTGAAAATATCACGAATAAAATAAGTTAAAACGGGAATACATAATTTAAAGTTTGTTATTTTGAAAGGAGAATTATAATGGCCAATATTCCAACATATCCAAATGGAAGAAAAGTTTCAAATGTTTTTACAATTAGTGCCATAGTTGTTGCAATCATTGTTGCACTTGGTGTTATTTTTCCGACTCACTTTGGTGAAATAACTGGTAATATCAGTGCATGGATTTCAAAATACTTTGGTTGGTATTACATGATTATCACAATTGGTATGGTATTTTTCTGTGTATTCATTATATTTAGCCCAATTGGAAAGTTAAAATTAGGTAGACCACATGATAAACCAGAATTTAATACGATTTCTTGGTTTGCAATGTTATTCAGTGCTGGTATGGGTATCGGACTTGTGTTCTATGGTGCAGCTGAACCAATGTCTCACTTTGTTTCACCACCGAATGCTGATCCAGAAACTAAAGCAGCGATGACTGAGTCTATGCGTTCTACATTCTTACATTGGGGCTTCCATGCTTGGGCAATTTACGGAGTAGTTGCTTTAGCATTAGCATACTCTCAATTTAGAAAAGGTGAACCTGGTTTATTATCTAAAACATTAAGACCAATTTTAGGGGACAGAGTAGATGGTCCTATAGGTATCATTATTGATGTGTTATCAGTATTCGCAACTGTTGTAGGGGTTGCCGTATCATTAGGTATGGGTGCTTTACAGATCAATGGTGGATTAGAATATTTATTTGGAATTCCAAATAATATCGTTATACAAGGTATCATCATCGTTATTGTAACGATTTTATTCTTAATGAGTGCGTGGAGTGGACTTAGTAAAGGTATCCAATATTTAAGTAACTTAAATATTGTTTTAGCTTCACTTTTACTTATCGTTACATTAATTATCGGTCCTACAGTTTTAATATTAAATATGTTCACATCATCAACTGGTGCGTTATTTGATTCATTCTTATTCAATAGTTTTGACGTCGCACCATTAAATCCTCAAAAGAGTGAATGGTTAAATTCATGGACGCTTTATTATTGGGGTTGGTGGATGAGTTGGAGTCCATTCGTAGGTATATTTATTGCCCGCGTTTCTAGAGGACGTTCAATTCGTGAATTTATTTTAGGTGTTATGCTAGTACCAACAATCATTAGTTTTATTTGGTTCAGTGTATTTGGTGTAACAGGTATTGAAGTTGGTAAGTCAACACCAGAAGTCTTCAAAATGACTACAGAAACACAACTGTTTGGTGTATTTAATGAATTACCAATGGGTGCGATTCTATCTATTATTGCATTAGCATTAATCTGTACATTCTTTGTTACCTCTGCAGACTCTGCAACATTCGTTCTAGGTATGCAGACAACATATGGATCATTAGAACCATCAGGAAGAGTTAAGATTGTATGGGGTGTTGCGCAATCACTTATTGCATTTGTATTATTATTATCTGGTGGAGATACTGGATTAAATGCATTACAATCAGCTGCAATTATTTCAGCATTCCCGTTTAGTTTCATTATTATTATGATGATTGTCGCTTTCTACAAAGATGCAAACCAAGAAAGAAAATATCTTGGATTATCAATTACACCGAATAAACATCGTATGAAAGAATATGTAGAAAAATCTAAACGAGAATATGAACAAGAACTAAAAGAACAACGTCGTTTAGCAAGAGAAATGGAAGATTAATATAAGTGATAGGCTGAGACAAATTGATGTCTCAGCCTATTTTTATATATAGTTGATAATCATTATCAATTAATAACTAAAAATTATGTATATTTAAAAATACATAAGAAAAACTTATAGTATCCTATTATAAACTTGAATGATAAATACATTCATTTTTAAGTGCAATGTATTGTTTTACTAAAGTATTGATTATACAATTGTATATGAAGCATTAACTTGCACAATTTTAAAGGGGGAACAAATAATGAGCTCAAGTTTAAAAGAACAATCTAAAAAATCTTTTGAATTGAACGGCAAAACATACACGTTTTATAGCTTAAAAACATTAGACGAATTAGGTTTATCTAATGTTGATAAACTACCTTATTCTATTCGTGTATTATTAGAATCAGTATTAAGACAATTTGACGGACGTGTCATTAAAGAAGAACATATTATGAATTTAGCAAAATGGGGTAAATCTAACGATGCTAATGCAGAAGTACCATTTAAACCATCACGTGTTATTCTACAAGACTTCACAGGTGTACCTGCAGTTGTAGACTTAGCTTCTTTACGTAAAGCTATGGATGATGTTGGTGGAGATGTTTCTAAAATCAACCCTGAAGTACCTGTTGATTTAGTTATTGACCACTCTGTACAAGTAGATAGCTATGCATTACCAAATTCATTAGAAATGAATATGAAATTAGAATTCGAACGTAATATCGAGCGTTACCAATTCTTAAACTGGGCAACAAAATCATTTGATAACTATCGTGCTGTACCACCAGCTACTGGTATTGTTCACCAAGTTAACTTGGAATACTTAGCAAGCGTTGTACACATTAGAGAAGAAGAAAATGAATTAGTAACTTACCCAGATACTTTAGTAGGTACTGACTCACATACAACAATGATCAACGGTATTGGTGTATTAGGTTGGGGTGTAGGTGGTATTGAAGCCGAAGCAGGTATGCTTGGACAACCTTCATACTTCCCAGTTCCTGAAGTTATCGGTGTTAAATTAACAAACGAATTACCACAAGGTACAACAGCTACTGACTTAGCTTTACGTGTAACTGAAGAGTTACGTAAAAAAGGTGTTGTAGGTAAATTTGTTGAATTCTTTGGTCCTGGTGTAGAAAAATTACCATTAGCAGACAGAGCAACAATTGCTAACATGGCGCCTGAATATGGTGCTACATGTGGTTTCTTCCCAGTAGATGATGAATCATTAAGTTACTTACGTTTAACTGGACGTTCTGAAGAACAAGTTAATGTCGTAGAGAAATACTTAAAAGAAAACAATATGTTCTTCAATGCTGAAAATGTAGAACCAACATATACAGATGTTGTAGATCTAGATTTATCAACAGTTGAAGCATCATTATCTGGTCCTAAACGTCCACAAGATTTAATCAAATTAAGCGACATGAAAAAATCATTTGTTGATTCAGTGACTGCACCTGCAGGTAACCAAGGTCATGGTTTCGATAAATCAGAGTTTGATAAATCTGTAGATATTGAATTACAAGATGGTACGAAGACTTCAATGAAGACTGGTGACATTGCAATAGCAGCCATTACTTCTTGTACAAACACTTCTAACCCATATGTAATGTTAGGTGCAGGTTTAGTAGCGAAAAAAGCAATCGAAAAAGGCTTAAAAGTACCAGATTACGTTAAGACTTCATTGGCACCTGGTTCAAAAGTTGTTACAGGTTATTTACGCGATGCTGGATTACAAGAGTATTTAGATGATCTTGGATTCAACCTAGTTGGTTATGGTTGTACAACTTGTATCGGTAACTCAGGTCCTTTATTACCTGAAATTGAAAAAGCGATTGCTGAAGAAGACTTACTTGTTACTTCAGTATTATCTGGTAACCGTAACTTCGAAGGTCGTATTCATCCATTAGTTAAAGCTAACTACTTAGCATCACCACAATTAGTTGTTGCTTATGCATTAGCTGGTACTGTTGATATCGATTTACAAAACGATCCAATCGGTAAAGGATCTAATGGTGAAGATGTATACTTAAAAGACATCTGGCCATCAATTGAAGAAGTTAGAGACACTGTATTATCAGTTGTTACACCTGAATTATTTAGAGAAGAATACAAAACAGTATTTGAATCTAATGAAGTTTGGAATCAAATTGAAACGACAGATCAACCATTATATGACTTTGATCCAAGTTCAACATATATCCAAAACCCTACATTCTTCCAAGGTTTATCTAAAGAACCAAAAGATATTCAACCTTTAAGTGATTTAAGAGTAATGGGTAAATTTGGTGACTCAGTTACAACTGACCATATTTCTCCTGCAGGTGCAATCGGTAAAGATACACCAGCTGGTAAATACTTGCAAGACCATGATGTAGCAATTAGAGACTTTAACTCATACGGTTCTCGTCGTGGTAACCATGAAGTTATGATGAGAGGTACTTTTGCTAACATTCGTATTAAGAACCAATTAGCACCTGGAACTGAAGGTGGATTCACAACTTACTGGCCAACAGAAGAAGTAATGCCTATCTTTGATGCTTCAATGAAATATCAAGAAAATGGTATTGGTTTATGTGTGCTTGCTGGTAATGACTATGGTATGGGTTCTTCTCGTGACTGGGCAGCTAAAGGTACAAATCTTTTAGGTGTTAAAACAGTTATTGCTCAAAGTTATGAACGTATTCACCGTTCTAACCTTGTTATGATGGGTGTATTACCTTTACAATTTAAAAAAGGTGACTCAGCAGATAGCTTAGGTTTAACAGGTAGAGAAGCAATTTCAGTAGATATTCATGAAGGTGTTAAACCACGTGATATTCTTAAAGTAACAGCTACAAGCGAAGACGGTAAAGTTACTGAATTTGAAGCTTTAGCAAGATTCGACTCTGAAGTTGAAATTGACTACTACAGACACGGTGGCATTCTACAAATGGTATTAAGAAACAAACTAGCACAATAATATAAAGCTAATTCATATAAGAGCAGTAGATATTCTTTGTAAATTGAATGTCTACTGCTTTTTATATAAACATTTAATATATGTATTTAAAAGAATATAATCACAGGCGTAATTATATTTATGTTATGATTAGGTTAAGGAATTTAGAAAGAGGGATTGAATCATGATTTATAGTGAAACACCAATAGATGTTAGATATGCAGAGACGGATAAAATGGGCGTTGTTTATCATGCAAATTATGCCATTTGGTTTGAAGTAGCAAGAACAGACTACATTTATAAAGCAGGTTTTAGTTACGCAGATATGGAAAATGCAGGTATTATTTCTCCTGTTGTTGATTTGAATATTACTTATAAAAAGTCTATAACATATCCAGAAAAAGTTATCATTAAAACGTGGATTTCTCATTATTCACCAATAAGATCAATTTATTCTTACGAGATATTAAATGAACAAAGAGAAGTTGTGTCAACAGGATCTACAACACATGTATGCTTGAAAAAAGGTTCAAACAGACCAATTAGACTAGATAAAAGTTTCCCTGAATGGCATAATGCATATTTAAAAATTCACGAAGAAACTGAACAAGGTGTAGATCGTAAACTATAATAAATAAGCAGATGTGTTTCGCTAAATACACGAAATACATCTGCTTTTATAGTTTATCTTGAAGCTTTGACTTCATATTTAATTTCTCCATTGTCATTTAAATCAATTACTAAGTCATTATCATCGAAGTACCATAAATCTTTTTCATCAATAAAAAATGGAATATCGTTTTTCACGTCTTTAAAACCAACTTCAGAAGAACTTAATTCTTCTACAGTAAATGCGGGTGAGAAGCCTTGTTTTAACTGAAATTCACCGCCATAACGAACGAAAAATCGTAAGGCTTGATCATCATTGAATTCTAATTCGTCTTTAAACCATTCGATAGCTTTTTCAGTAATTTCTAAATTCATAGTGCATTCTCCTTTACATCCATTTGATTTTTGGTTCTTGTCCTTTGAATATTCTTATAATATTTGATTGGTGTCTGACGAGTAGTATAACCAATATTGCAATAGATACGATTAAGAATGGTATATCACCAATGATAATAGCACCTATAAAACAACTTATGCCCGCTACAATACTAGATAATGATACATATTTAGTTAAATATAGAATTACAAAGAATATAATAGCTAGTATAATTAATAGTATCGGATGTACACCTAGAACTGCACCTGCACTTGTTGCAACGGCTTTTCCACCTTTGAATTTTAAAAATATTGGAAATACATGACCGACTACCGCACAAATACCTACAAATATGCTAGGAATATCTACATTAA
This sequence comes from Mammaliicoccus sp. P-M58, assembly GCF_022386165.1. Classification (NCBI taxonomy): domain Bacteria; kingdom Bacillati; phylum Bacillota; class Bacilli; order Caryophanales; family Staphylococcaceae; genus Mammaliicoccus; species Mammaliicoccus sp. P-M58. Next base: position 31,774 of record NZ_JAJNJI010000004.1, on the reverse strand, counting down.
ACCATATTGGGAAGAAAACTACAATAAAACCTTTAAAGATGTCTAAAAACATCACGATAAATCCAGCTTTTTTTCCTAATACTCTAAATGTATTTGTAGCACCCAGGTTGCCACTTCCAAATTGTCGAATATCTTTTTTATAAAATAACTTACCTAACACAAGGCCACTTGGGAAACATCCAACTAAGTAGCTAAGTATAATAACAACAAATGTCATTATTGAAACACTCCTTTGATAGCAGGTACTAATAGTTTACCATAACTGTATATCGGTTACTATTTAAAAATATGATATTGTCATTACAATGTAAAGGGAAATTGTACCACAATTAGCGATAGGACTTGCATTTTCTAGGGATATATAACAAAATAACTATTGTAAAGTAAAAGAAACGAACGTACGTTTGTAGGAGGAGAAATATTGAATAAACAAGCAAAAGTTCAATATGGTGAAGATTCAATACAAGTACTCGAAGGTTTAGAAGCAGTAAGAAAAAGACCTGGTATGTACATTGGTTCAACAGATGTCCGCGGACTTCACCATTTAGTATATGAAATAGTAGATAACTCTGTTGATGAAATTTTAAATGGCTTCGGTACGGAAATCGAAGTGACCATTCATAAAGATAATAGTATTTCTGTTTATGATAACGGTAGGGGGATGCCTACAGGATTACATAAGACTGGTAAACCAACACCTGAAGTTATATTTACTGTCCTTCATGCCGGTGGTAAATTCGGTCAAGGTGGCTATAAAACATCTGGTGGACTACACGGCGTAGGTGCTTCGGTCGTTAATGCTTTGAGTGAATGGTTAGAAGTAACGATTTATAGAGAAGGACATATTTATAAACAAAAATTCAAAAACGGTGGTGTACCTGTAACAACATTAGAGAAAAAGGGGAAAACACGTAAAACAGGTACGACGGTCCATTTCAAACCAGACTCTAAAATATTTAAAGCTTCAACACATTTTAACTTTGAAACGTTATGCGAAAGACTTCAAGAATCAGCATTCTTACTGAAAGCACTAAAAATAAAAGTAACGGATTTAAGGGGAGAAGAACCTAGAGAAGTATTTTATCATTATGAAGATGGTATTAAAGAATTTGTGAATTATTTAAACGAAGGCAAAGACGTGTTGCATGACGTTGCTATGTTTAGTGGCGAATCAAATGGAATCGAAGTAGATATTAGTTTTCAATTTAATGACCAATATTCTGAAACAATTCTAAGTTTCGTTAATAATGTTCGTACTAAAGATGGTGGAACACATGAAACAGCCTTAAAGACAGCATTTACACGTGTGTTTAATGAATATGCTCGTAAAATCGGTGAACTTAAACAAAAAGATAAAAACCTTGATGGAAGCGATATTCGTGAAGGTCTGACAGCTATTATTTCTGTAAGAATTCCAGAAGATTTATTACAGTTTGAAGGACAAACTAAGTCTAAATTAGGTACAACAGAAGCACGTGCAGCTGTTGATTCTGTAATGTCAGATCAACTTCCTTTCTACTTAGAAGAGAAAGGTCAATTATCAAAAGCATTACTTAAAAAAGCGATAAAAGCATCTCAAGCACGTGAAGCAGCAAGAAAAGCGCGTGAAGAAGCTAGAAATGGTAAGAAAAACAAACGTAAAGAAACTTTATTATCTGGTAAATTAACGCCAGCACAAAGTAAAAATACAGAGAAAAACGAACTTTATTTAGTCGAAGGGGATTCTGCCGGAGGATCAGCTAAATTAGGGCGCGATCGTAAATTCCAAGCAATATTACCGTTAAGAGGTAAAGTTATTAATACAGAAAAGGCTAAACTTGAAGATATCTTTAAAAATGAAGAAATCAATACGATTATTCATACGATAGGTGCTGGTGTAGGTGCAGACTTTAATATTGAAGATAGTAACTACAACAAAGTGATTATTATGACAGATGCCGATACTGATGGTGCGCATATTCAAGTATTATTATTAACTTTCTTCTTCAAGTATATGAGACCGCTATTAGAAGCAGGTAGAGTATATATTGCATTACCACCTTTATATAAATTAGAAAAAGGTAAAGGTAAGTCAAAACAAGTTGAATATGCATGGACAGATGAAGATTTAGAAGTATTAATGAAGAAAATTGGTAAAGGTTTCACACTTCAACGTTATAAAGGGTTAGGTGAAATGAATGCCGATCAACTATGGGAAACAACAATGGATCCTGAAACAAGAACATTAATTAGAGTAAGTATTGATGATGAAGTACGTTCACAACGAAGAGTGACAACATTAATGGGTGACAAAGTTGAACCACGTAGAGAATGGATTGAAAGACACGTTCAATTTGGTATGCAAGAAGATCAAAGTATACTTGAAAGTGATGACATTCAAGTACTTGATGATGAAGTAGAATCATTAGAGGAGGAAGTTAAATAATGGTTGAACAAATTCAAAACCTTCCTTTAGAAGATGTAATTGGAGATAGATTTGGTAGATATAGTAAATATATCATTCAAGACCGTGCGCTTCCTGATGTACGAGATGGATTGAAACCAGTACAACGTAGAATATTATTTGCGATGTATAAAGACGGTAATACGTATGATAGAAACTTTAGAAAAAGTGCTAAAACGGTTGGTAACGTAATCGGTAATTATCATCCACATGGTGATTCTTCTGTTTACGATGCAATGGTACGTATGAGTCAAGATTGGAAATTGAGACATGTACTAATAGAAATGCACGGTAATAACGGTAGTATTGATAATGACCCACCTGCAGCAATGCGTTATACTGAGGCTAAATTAAGTAAACTAGCCGAAGTGTTATTACAAGATATAGATAAAGAAACAGTTGAACATGTACAAAACTTTGATGATACAGCGATGGAGCCGATGGTATTACCAGCTAGGTATCCTAACTTATTAGTCAATGGATCTACAGGTATTTCAGCAGGTTATGCAACTGATATTCCACCGCATAATCTAGGAGAAGTCATCGATGCGACATTAAAGCTTATCGATAAACCAAGTACAACTGTAGATGAATTAATTGAACATATCAAAGGACCAGATTTCCCAACTGGTGGTATTATTCAAGGGTTAGATGGTATTAAGAAAGCCTATAAAACAGGTAAAGGTAAAATAGTTGTTAGAAGTAAAGTAGAAATAGAAAAAGTTAGAGGCGGAAGAGAACAAATCGTCGTAACTGAAGTACCATTTGAAGTAAACAAAGGTACATTAGTTAAGAAAATTGATGAACTCAGAGCTGATAAGAAAATAGAAGGAATCGTAGAGGTTCGTGATGAAACGGATAGAGAAGGTTTACGAATTGCAATTGAACTTAAGAAAGATATTAATAGCGAAGGTGTTCTAAATTATCTATACAAGAACACAGACTTACAAGTGCTATATCATTTTAATATGGTTGCAATCAATAATAGAAGACCTGAATTATTAGGGCTTAAACCTATTCTAGAAAGTTATATTGAACATCAAAAAGAAGTCGTAACTAGACGTTCACAATATGAATTATCTCAAGCACAAAAACGTATGCATATCGTTGAAGGTTTAATTAAAGCATTGTCTATTTTAGACGAAGTTATTGAAACAATTAGAGCTTCTAAAAACAAACGTGATGCGAAAGAAAATTTAATTGCGAAATATGAATTTACTGAAGAACAAGCTGAAGCAATCGTGATGTTACAACTTTATAGATTAACAAATACAGATATTGTTTCTTTAGAAAATGAATTTGATGAACTTAAACAAACAATTGAACGCCTAAAAGATATTTTAGAAAATGAAAAATCATTACTAAAAGTGATTAAGAATGAGCTTAGAGCAGTTCGTAAAGAGTTTGCTGATGAACGTTTAACTGAAATTGAAGAAAAAATCGAAGAAATTAAAATTGAAAAAGAAATTTTAGTTCCGAGTGAGGAAACAATTGTTTCTGTCACGCATGATGGATACATTAAACGTACTTCTAATAGAAGTTATATCGCAAGTGGTGTTGAAGAAGTTGGACTCAAAGACGGTGACTACTTATTAATGCACGAAAAAATGAATACACAAGATACGTTAATTGTATTCACAAATAAAGGTAATTACTTATTTATACCTGTACATGAAATTGTAGACTTAAAGTGGAAAGATCTTGGTAAACATATTTCACAAATGATTCCAATTGATGATGACGAACGCGTCATTTCTGTTAATAAAGAAACAGATTTCAAGCCATCGTCTAATTATATTATTGCGACGAAAAACGGCATGATCAAAAAGTCGACAAATGATAAATTTAAAGCGAGCAGAATTACAAAACCACTCGTTGCCATTAAACTTAAAGGTGACGATGAAGTTGTTTCCGTACTGAAAATAGTAAACGATGAACTTATAACAGTCATTACCGAAAAAGGTATGAGCTTAACTTATGATACGGATGAATTATCCGATATTGGTTTAAAAGCTGCAGGTGTTAAATCTATCAACTTGAAAGACAATGATAAAGTTGTGATGACAGATAAATTACCAAATGATCAATCCGTCTTTATTGTGACAGATCGTGGTTCAGTTAAAAGAATGAAAGCAGAACAATTTGTACCTGCTAAAAGGTCTCAACGTGGCTTAATGATTTTAAAAGAACTAAAATCTAAAGCACATAGAATCGTATTTGCTAGAACAATAGCAGAAGATGAAACATGTGTGATGATTTCAGAAAAAGATCAAGTCAAAGTTAATACTAAAGACTTTAACTTTAGTGAACGATATACAAATGGTCGATTTGTTGTTGACGAAAATGAATTCGGTCACATAATTAATGCATATTTTGAAGAAAAAGCAATAGATTAAAAAATTATAGTCATAATGAATGGCACATGGTAAAATCATGATAGCGATTTATTATGACTATATTATTAGAATTGAGGGATTTCTTTGAAGGATTTTGATAGTTATATCCCAGGTTGGTTTCATAACTTTGTTCAATGGGGTAATGATTTAATTTGGACTCAAAACTTAATTTTCCTATTACTACTAGCTGGCGTATTCTTTACAATAAGTTCTAGAGTAGTACAACTTAGATGGTTACCAGAAATGTTTAGAGTCATTTTTGAAAAGCCTGAAACATTAGAGGATGGAAGAAAAGGTATATCTTCTTTCCAAGCATTTGCAATAAGTGCTGCTTCTCGTGTAGGTACTGGTAATATCGCAGGTGTTGCAACTGCGATTGTATTAGGTGGCCCAGGTGCAGTATTTTGGATGTGGGTTATTGCATTCATTGGTGCAGCAAGTGCATTCTTTGAAGCAACATTAGCACAAGTATATAAAGTAAAAGATAAAGAAGGTGGGTTCCGTGGTGGACCAGCATATTACATAGAACGTGGTTTAGGTCAGAAATGGCTTGGTGTTGTGTTTGCAATTCTCATAACAGTAACGTTTGCATTTGTATTTAACACAGTTCAATCTAATACGATTGCTGCTTCTTTAAATGAACAATATGAGTTTTCAAATGTGATCACAGGCATTATCTTGGCTATTATTACAGCATTAGTTATCTTTGGTGGGGTAAGAAGTATTGCAACAGTATCTTCATTTATCGTTCCAATTATGGCAGTTGGATATATTGGTTTAGTTGGTTATATCCTATTTATGAATGTTGATCAAATTTGGCCAATGATTCAAAATATTGTAAGAAGTGCATTTGGTTTCCATCCTGCATTTGGTGGGGCAATGGGATTTGCAATTATGCAAGGTATTAAACGTGGATTGTTCTCAAACGAAGCAGGTATGGGTTCTGCAGCAAACGCAGCAGCAACTGCAGCAGTTAGCCACCCAGTTAAGCAAGGTTTAATACAATCATTAGGTGTATTCTTTGATACAATGATTATTTGTTCAGCAACGGCAATTATGTTGTTGCTTTACACAGATTTACAATTTGGAGCTGATGCGCCACAAGGTGTGGCCGTAACACAACAAGCACTGATAACACATGTAGGTGAATTTGGTGGTATATTCTTAACGCTAGCCGTATTTATGTTTGCATTCTCTTCAATAATTGGTAACTATTACTACGGTCAATCAAATATTGAATATTTAACTAAAAATAAATTTGTTATGTTTGTCTTCAGACTTTTAGTTGTAGCAATGGTTTTTGTTGGCTCAGTAGTACAAGTTCAAACAGTATGGGATACAGCAGATCTATTTATGGGATTAATGGCGATTATCAATATCGTAGCATTATTTGGTCTTGCAACTGTCGTATTTGAAGTTGCTAAAGATTATCGTGCACAAAGAAAGCGTAAGTTAAATCCAGTATTTAAGATTGAAAACTTAAAAGTTAACTTTAATAATATCGAAGCATGGGGTGAAAACCCTTATGCAACAATAAATAAAAAAGAAACAACAGAACAATCATCTGAAGTAAAAACAAAGTATGATGAACCTAAAGAAGATACATTTGAAAATATTAAAGATGATGTTAAAGACGAAGATAAATAATATATGACGAAAAAACGCCATGGGCTCGTGCCCATGGCGTTTCCAATTTATTTAAATAAGTTTGCAATTGAATTGAAGATATCTTTAATAGCATTTACAAGTTTATCCCAGAAACCTTCGTCTTGAAGTTTGTCTTTAATATTGTTACCTAAGTCTTCTGCTTTTTTCTTTGCATCTTTAAATTCATCAGATTTAACTAAATCATTAACATAATCTTTTGAGTTATTAATAAAGTCTTTTGCATTTTCACCGCTAAAGACACCGTCTTTTTGTGCTTTATCAATAACATTAACAATCATATTAATTTGGTTATCATTAATAACATTTGTTAAACCATTATCTTCAATTTTTTGATTTACGATATTTGTAATTTCATTGATTGTTACATTACCTGATTTTTCAGCTACAGCTTGTTTAGATTCCGCAATCGTTTTGTTTAATTGTGATTGAGAAAATCCTTCTTGCCCTTTATTTTCTTCAGTTATTTGGTTAATTGTTGATAATTCTTCTTGAGCAACTTGTGTTCTATTTGAATCTACTTCTTCACCTTGTTCTTCAAATGCTTTGTATACACCAGCTAATGCACTTTCACCTGTAACATCTTCACTTGAAGCAATTGTTACATCAGCATCTTTAATACCAGCAGTCATTAAAGCATTTTTATATGTGTCTTTTGTTACTTTTGTAATTTGACCTTGGTCTTGATTGATCGTTAAGTTAAGACCACTGCCTTTAGAAGTTTTTGTAATACGGATACTTGATTTTAAGACATCATTTGATGATTGCATATTTAAGTATTTATTTAGATTATCAGCAGTAACGTAAGTTGTCTTGTCACTGTTTTTAGTGCCTAATAAGTTTGAAGTTGTATCTTTAGCACTTGTATTGTTTTGTAATGCTGCACCATAAACAGTAACGGCATTATCCCAAGCCTCTTCAGTTACCGCATGGGCTTGATGTTTCGGATATAGAATAGTAGATAATAATAAAACAGCAAGAACACTTATTATATATAGTTTCGTCTTTTTCATATGTTTGCACATCCTCATATTTATTGATATAAAATATATCTATCATTATATTATCATCAAATGTATAATATGTAATAGGTCTTCAGAATGAGGTTTAATATATGGGAAAATACATTATCGAAAAGGCATTAAACAATAATGTGTTAGTTGCTAATTATTATGATAAAGAAGTTATATTAGTTGGTAAGGGGATTGGTTTCGGAAAAAAACAAGGTGAAGAAATTAATACAGATTTAATCGAAAAGATATATTTATTAGAATCTGAAAATGATAAAAATAAATATAAGCAATTATTAGATGGCACAAATGATGAAGTGTTTAATATTGTATTAGAAGTTGTGAATGGTATTGATAAGCAGTTGGGTGGAAGTGTTAGTGAAAAGACATTAATATCTTTAACGGACCATATGTTATTTGCGATCAAGCGTATTAAAGAAGGTATACATGTTCATAACCCTTTTCTAAAAGAGACAGAACTACTTTATCCAAGAGAATATCAAATAGCAGAAAAAGCTGTTAAAGCATTAAACGAAAAATTAAATTTACAGTTTATTGAATCAGAAGCTGGATTTATTGCTTTACATATTCACTCTGCAGAAGTGAATCATTCAATTCATGATATACACAATATAAAAGCGATTATTCAAAAAGCAATCATTATAATAGAAGAAGGCCTAGAAGTTGATATTAACAAAAATAGTATTAATTATAGTCGTTTTGTTCGGCACCTTCACTTTGCGATTCAAAGAGTATTGGCAGATGAACGAATTCCAGATGCAACTAATATCGAAACACTATTGAAAGCGCAATATCCATTGTGCTATAATATTTCTGTAAAGATAGTGAAGATGATGCAAACACAGTTGAAGAAGCCAGTATATCAATCTGAATTGGCATATTTAACAATGCACATCCAGCACTTTAATAATAACTTATAAATTGCGTGTTACTGATACGATCAGGCATGAGCAAATAGACTTTACCGTAAAGGTAAGTTTCTTTGCTCATGCCTTTTTTCATGCCGTGATTTATAAAGTTAAACAATTAGGAGGGTATTAATTATGTTTAAAAAGTTCTTTGGACAATTGCAACGTATTGGTAAAGCATTAATGTTACCAGTTGCGATTTTACCAGCAGCGGGTATTTTACTTGCTTTTGGTAATGCAATGCAGAACGATCAATTCGTTGAAATTGCACCTTGGTTAAAATCTGATGTTATTGTCATGATAGCTTCAGTAATGGAATCATCTGGTCAAATTATCTTTGATAATTTACCATTACTATTCGCACTCGGGACAGCATTAGGTTTAGCTGGAGGAGATGGTGTTGCAGCATTAGCAGCATTAGTTGGTTACCTTATTATGAATACAACAATGGGAGTTGTTAAAGGTATTTCAATTGATGACATTTATAGCTATGCTGAAGGCGCTAAAACTTTAGGGCAAACTGCTAAAGATCCAGCAAACGCATTAGTTCTTGGTATTCCAACACTTCAAACAGGGGTGTTTGGTGGTATTATAATGGGTGCTCTTGCAGCATGGTGTTACAACAAATATTATAATATCAACTTACCACCATTTTTAGGATTCTTTGCAGGTAAAAGATTTGTACCAATTGCAACATCTGTAATAGCAATTATTGCAGGTATTATTCTTTCATTTGCATGGCCACCAATTCAAGATGGCTTAAATAACTTATCTACATTCTTATTAGATAAGAACTTAGCTTTAACAACATTTATATTTGGTATTATCGAACGTGCTTTAATTCCATTTGGATTACATCACATTTTCTACTCACCATTCTGGTTTGAATTTGGTAACTATGTAAATTCTGCAGGTGAATTAGTTCGTGGTGACCAAAGAATATTTATGGCACAAGTTAAAGACGGTGTACCATTTACAGCGGGTGCATTCACAACGGGTAAATATCCATTTATGATGTTTGGTTTACCAGCTGCAGCATATGCAATCTATCGTCAAGCTCGTCCAGAACGTAAAAAAGTTGTCGGCGGTTTAATGTTATCTGCAGGTTTAACATCATTCTTAACAGGTATTACTGAACCCTTAGAGTTCTCATTCTTATTCGTAGCACCAGTATTATACGGTATTCATGTTATTTTAGCAGGTACATCATTCTTAGTGATGCATCTACTACATATTCAAATCGGTATGACATTCTCTGGTGGATTTATCGATTACGTATTATACGGTTTATTAAACTGGGATCGTACAAATGCACTACTTGTTATTCCAGTAGGTATTATTTATGCGTTAGTTTATTACTTCTTATTTACATTTGCGATTAAGAAATTTAACTTAAAAACTCCTGGTCGTGAAGATAAAGAATCTGAATCACGCAATAGTTCAGTAGCAGAACTTCCATTCGATGTATTAGATGCAATGGGTGGTAAAGAAAACATCAAACATTTAGATGCATGTATTACGCGTTTACGTGTTGAAGTATTAAATAAATCTGAAGTAAACAAAGATGAACTGAAAAGCTTAGGAGCATCAGGTGTACTTGAAGTTGGTAACAATATCCAAGCTATTTTTGGACCTAAATCAGATCAAATTAAACACGATATGGCACGTATCATTTCAGGTGAAATTACGAAACCTGATGAAACAACTGTTACTGAAGAAGGCGATCAAGAAAGTGCTGCTATTTTAGCTGAAGGTGGCGCAACAATTTATGCACCAATTAAAGGTGAAGTTGTTAACATCTCTGAAGTACCAGATAAAGTATTCTCTGAAAAAATGATGGGTGATGGCGTTGCAATTATTCCTGAAACTGGTGAAGTTGTTGCTCCATTTGATGGTAAATTGAAAATGACATTCCCTACAAAACATGCAATCGGTTTAGAATCTAATGACGGTGTTGAATTATTAATCCACTTCGGTTTAGAAACTGTTAAATTAGAAGGTAAAGGATTTGAAATTTTAGCGGAAGCTGATACAGATATCGTTAAAGGTCAACCATTAATGAAAGTAGATTTAGACTTCATTAAAGAAAATGCTGATAGTACTATTACGCCAATTGTAGTGACTAATCTTGGCGATGCTTCATTAGAAGTATTAACAACAGGTACAGTTGAACAAGGTGATAAAATATTAGTCGTTAAATAAGACTTTTATGGATGAGGGAGCGGGACAGAAATCTAATTTGTATAAAAAGATTTCGTAGTCCCGCCCCAGCAAGGATGACTAGAGTTGAAAAAGCTTGAAACAAGCGTATTTCAATTCAGTCATCTACTGCCAAGATACTAAAAGAGGCTGAGACATGATTTATGTCCCAGCCTCTTTTTATACCTTAAATTAAACAATTATAATATTATTATGTAAACTATAATTGTAAATTTTTGTTTTTAAAGTGAAACGATTAGGGTATAATAGATTATAAATCTTTAAGAGGAGGGCTTATTTTGGAAAAAGAAAAGAATTCCAATAATTCTTTGAATAAAACAACACGTTTTATCCAGTTTTTCGGTGGACGTGATATTTATTTTATTTTAGGATTATTGATTTTGATAGGGTTAACAATATTTATTTTCCAACATGTTTCATTTATTTTTGAACCTATCGTTACGATTACGACAACTTTAATTGGCCCAATTATTGTTGCGTTTATTGCATTTTATTTGTTTAATCCTTTAATTAATTTTATGGAAAGGTTTAACATCTCTAGATTATGGGGAATCATCATATTATTATGTGTGATTATCGCAGCATTTACACTAATTGTGACGTTATTAATACCTGTTGTGCAACATCAAGTTGAGAGTTTATCTAAAAATTTACCTACATATTTCGATGAATTTAGTGATAAATTAAAAGAACTTTCTCAAAATTCATTTGTAGCGGATTACTATACACAAGCTCAAAATTGGTTCCAACAGAACTTTAGCGATATTCCTAAGAAAATATCTAATTCAGTAGGGGATTTCAGTAATAAATTCCAAACATTTGTATCTACAATTACACATGTTGTTGTGATCATTATTACATTCCCATTTGTATTATTCTTTTTACTTAAAGATGGCGCGAAATTCAGAAATTACTTTATTAGATTAATGCCACCAAAATTCAGAAAAGATACACATGATTTAATTGATAAGATGAATGTTCAAGTTGGTTCTTATATTCAAGGTCAAATGATTGTTGCTTTCTGTATTGGTGTATTACTATTTATCGGTTATTCAATCATTGGATTAGACTATGCTTTAACTTTAGCAAGTATTGCTGCTGTGACTAGTGTTGTACCGTATTTAGGTCCAATTATCGCTATTTCACCAGCAATTATTTTAGCTGCTATTGATTCACCGTTTATGTTATTGAAACTTGCAATTGTTTGGGCTGCAGTTCAATTTTTAGAAGGACATTTTATTTCACCAAATATTATGGGTAAAACTATGCAAATTCATCCTTTAACAATTATCTTTGTATTGTTATGTGCAGGTAATTTAGCAGGTATACTAGGGGTTATTTTAGGTATTCCAGCATATGCTATTATTAAAGTAGCAGTGACACATCTCTTCACATTATTTAAACGACGTTATAATAAGTATTATCAAGATGACTCAGGTCCATACGAGTTTAAAGATGAAGAAGTTGTATATGAAAAAGAATAAACTATAACTATAGACTGCCTTTAACTTTTTGAAGCTTAATGGCAGTCTTTTTTAAACATTTTAATTTCTATATTTATATGGTATTATTTGGGAGTATTACAAAATAAAAGAAGGTTGGAATATGAGACTATTAAATCGAAAGAAAATTTTGCCAATATTAAAAGTATTATTTATATGTATCATATTATGCATCGTTGTCTTTGTATTGCATAATGAATTAGGAAAAATCGACTTTAAAAAGACAATCGTGCTTTTTAGAGAAATGAATACATTTTATTTTGTAGGTATCATTATATTAGGTGTGTTTTCCGTATCTGTTTTATCATTATATGACATGATGTTAAAGCAATCTTTAAAAATCAGTCTACCGATTCACAAAGTTTTATCCATTAGCTATATTATCAATACATTTAACAGTATTTTAGGATTTGGTGGATTAATAGGTGCCGGTTTAAGAATTTATTCTTATAGAAATGACGTTGAAGATAAGAAAGATTTAGTTAAAAGTGTTTCATTGTTATTGTTATCCATGTTAAGCGGTTTAAGTTTATTATGTGCACTTATTGTATTTCGTGTTTTCAATGCGGATGCATTACTAGCTGATATTTCATGGGCTAAAATTGTCATATATATTGGTAGTTTGTTTCTTCCATTATTTATAGTTGTGTCGTATTTGAAACCTTCTATAAGTCGAGATAGATTGCTTGGACTTAAATTTACAATTGTATCTGCACTTGAATGGATTGTGGCGAGCTATTTATTATTTGTCATTTTGAAAGCATTACATATTCATGTAGACTTTGCTCACTTAGTTGGGATATTTGTTGTTGCAGCCTTATCAGGATTAATAAGTATGATACCCGGGGGATTTGGTGCATTTGATTTAGTGATCTTATTAGGTATTAAGTCGCTTGGTGTACCTGAAGAAAAAGTATTATTAGCGTTGTTACTCTATAGAGTTGCTTATTACTTCTTCCCATTTATTATAGCACTTGGTTTATCTACATTTGAATTTGGTAGTATCGCTAAAAAATACATCGAAGAAAGTAAATTCTATACACCAGCAGTTGATACAACATCATTCATAAAGTCTATACAGAGTGATTTTATGACCAAAGTACCAACATTGGCGCTAGGTTTATTATCAGGTATTACAGGATTTGTTCTTTATTTTAATCACATTTTAATCTTATATGATGCTATTTACTCACATCATTATACTTTTTATTCAAGCTTATTAGCACTACATACAGCTTCTACACTTATGTTACTGATTTGTGCTAAAGGTGTTATGTCTGGTACGATGCGATCTATTCTCATGAGCATAATTTCTGTTATCGTGATGTTAGTCGTATCTATATTAACGAATAGTACAATCATTGCATTTTTATGGTTAGCGATACTATTAGTATTATTATTTATCGGCTACAAAAATGCGCTCGTTGTCAAAAAGATTGTTACACCTATGAAAATAGTTTTAAGTGGTGTATTAATTTTAACAATGTTTATTTTCAATAGAATTGTCACTAAAAATTATTTGAATTTATATCCACATGAAGTCACTAAATTTGATAAATATGCTGTGTTTACAATGTTCTTAATTGCACTTGCGATCTTATGTTTAATCGGTATGTGCATAACATATATACTCTCAAAAAGATTCCAAAAAAGTTTATATACAAATGCTACATATGAAACGATACAGTCTATTATCGACCAAAATCAAGGTTCATATGTGAGTCACTTAGCATTTACAGGAGATAAATCATTTTATGTTAATAAAGATGAAGATGTCTTTATTATGTATCGACATAAGATGAATGCAGTTATCGTGTTAGGTGATCCAGTCGGTAACTCTGATAAATATCATGAAGTATTAAAAGAATTTTATGATCAAATGCATTTTTTAGGGCATGATATTATTTTCTATCAAGTACAAAGTAAATTACTATCTTTATATCATGATTATGGAAATGTCTTTTTCAAATTAGGTGAAGAAGCACTCATAGACCTCGAAACATTCAGTTTATCTGGTAAGAAAAAACGTGGTATGCGTGCAACACATAATAAAATGGCATCAGAAGGCTATCAATTTGAAATTATAGAAGCACCATATGCACAAGATGACATCAACATGTTGAAATCCATTAGTGACGGCTGGTTAGGTGAGAAGAGAGAAATGAGCTTTTCAGTTGGGTCATTTGATGAAGATTATTTAAATAAAGCACCAATCGCAGTTATAAGAAATGATAGCAATGAAATAGTAGGTTTCTGTTCATTAATGTATACAAATTATAATGATTCCATATCCGTAGATCTAATTAGATGGAACAAAGAAGTAGAACTACCAATGATGGACGCTTTATATATCCATATGTTGTTATGGGCACAAGAACAAGGCTACAAACAATTTAATATGGGAATGGCTACGTTATCCAATGTAGGACATAATCAATACGCATATTTAAGAGAAAAATTTGCAGCAAAAGTATTCGAAAATATGAATGGTTTATATAGCTTCCAAGGATTACGAAATTATAAACAAAAATTTTATCCAGAATGGGAACCAAGATATTTAGTATATCGTAAATATAGTTCACTATTATGGAATTTAATAAGAGTATCTTTAACAATTAATCATAAATAAAACACCAAAACCACTTGTAAAAAAGTGGTTTTGGTGTTTTTTTAGTAAAATCTCACTTTTATTCATTAATAGAATATACTTAATGCGGAATATAGGATCAATAATGACATAACTGCATTAAATATATAATGATATTTATTGAGATATCTTTTTAAATAGTGTCCTAATACGCCCCATACAATAAGGCAAGCCCATCCGATAATAATAGTTAGTAGCATATATATAAATGGTTTGTTATTGGAATTAGGTATAATAAAGACACCTAGTAATGTGATATAAAATAATAAAGTTTTCATATTTAAAATTTGTAATAAAAATCCAGCTTTAAAAGTAGAATATACATCACCAATTTCATCGTATTTACTAGCATTAAACGTTTTATAGGATAGATACAATAAATATACAAATCCAAATATTTTCAGTGTTTGTTCAACTGCTTCAATATATTCTTCAAATAAGTATAAACAAATAAAAGCTAAAATAGCTAAAAATAAAAACCCTGCTAATATACCAAGTATAAATTTTTTTGCACCTAATAAACCATGTTTCTTTGTAGAATTCATAATAAAAATATTACTTGGACCTGGTGTAATAGATGTTACAAAAACATAAATTAAAAACGCAGACATATTCTTCACCTCAATATAAATTTTAATGTCTTTTTGGTTATAAGTGAAATTAATGTTATTATTAATGCATTAATAAAATTAATAGGTGATTGAATGAATATAAAGCAGTTAAAAATTTTAAAGACACTTATAGAAACTAAGAGTTATACAAGAACAGCGGAATTACTAAACTATACGCAATCTAATGTATCTCAACAAATTAATCAATTGGAAGCAGAATTGAAAAATGAATTATTTATTTACTCAAACAAAAAATTGATTGAAAGGGAGTTTCTTTTAAAAATATTGCCTTTAGTTAATGACTATATTTCGACACACGATCAAATTATTAAATTATCGAACGAGGACATGACTAATAAATTAAAAGTAGCAGCAC
The DNA here is from genome assembly GCF_022386165.1 of Mammaliicoccus sp. P-M58. NCBI lineage: Bacteria > Bacillati > Bacillota > Bacilli > Caryophanales > Staphylococcaceae > Mammaliicoccus > Mammaliicoccus sp. P-M58. The sequence continues at coordinate 15,975 of NZ_JAJNJI010000004.1, read as the reverse complement.
CCGAATCATTAGTTACAACAGGATTAAGTGAAGTTATAAAAATGTTTTTAGAAAAATTTCCAAATACTGAATTTGATTTGCTTAATAATACTTGTAGTAAAAATCAAGCATTACTCATTAATGGTGAAGTAGATATAGCTTTTGTGATCAATACTGGAATCCAAAATAATACAATAAAAAAACATAAAATAAGTGATGATGAAATTGTTATTGTGGCACATCATTCTGCTCCAGATACATTAGATGAGTTATTAAGAAGTAAGCGATATAATCATTTTGTAATAAATGAAAAAGACAGCACTTACCGCACGATGTTTGAAGACTTTTTAAGTAGTAACTTAAAGGAAGTTTCTAAAATAACAGAATTATGGAGTATAGATGCAATTAAGACATTTTTAATAGATGATATGGGATTTAGTGTATTGCCATATAGAACTGTAGAGAAAGAAATAAATTCAAATAAGCTAAAAATCATAGAGGGAAATGATCAATTTCCTACTTTTTATTCATTCGCTTTAACAAGGAAGAAAAATTGGGATAACAATCTCATCGATTTATTTATTCAAGAAGCAAAAATATATATGGGTAGAAATATGAAAAAGGAAAAAATAGATTGAATAACTAATACTAGTAGTAATAAATTTGTTGTTTATAATACAAAAAAACTTTCATAACCAATCCTTAGAAAAAGGGGTTATGAAAGTTTTATTTTTTATTTAATTAACGCGTGTTTCCTTAATGCGTTTATACCATAAGTATAAGACGTAAAGTACTGCTATCGCGATGATCACGATAAATACTTTAGAATACATACCGACGTATACGATGATTTGATGCCAATGATTGCCTAGCATTTTACCGAGCATGATAAGAAATATATTCCACATACCTGTTCCGATAGCCGTTAATAGGATAAATACGGGTAAGTTCATTTTAGTTATACCGGCTGGTAATGAAATGAGAGTTCTGACAATTGGGATAAAGCGTCCTAAAAAGATAGCCCAATGTCCATATTTATCTAACCATTGAATGGTCTTATCTAAGTCTTGTGTTTTGATACCTATATATTTGCCACGTTTATGTATAAATTTATATAAACGTTCTTCTCCTATAAGAGCACCAATGCTATATAATACAAGTGCTCCGAGTACGGCGCCTAAAATTGTAAGTAAACATACAATTATGATATTCAACTCTGACTGTGAAGTCATAAAGCCTGCAAATGTTAATATGATTTCAGAAGGGAAGGGGTGTATAACATATTCTAAAAATACGAGTATGAAGACACCTATATATCCATAATGCGTCATAAAATCAGTAATCCATTGTTCCATAATGTTCTCCTTTTATATCTTAAATACTGATAGATGTTATATAAAAATAACAGTATAGCATAATTGTATACGATACTGTTATGCTATACTTGTTTATTTTAAACTTTGTCTAATTGTTTGTTCTTCTTGATATCTTTCAGGATTCTTCTTATAGAAATCTTGATGATAATCTTCAGCTTTGTAAAAAGGTTTATATGGTAATAATTTTGTAACGACTGATTTTCCTTCTGGTAATTCTTTATTTAATTGTTCGATATACTGTTCAGCAAGTTTCTTCTGATCATCATTTGTATAGAAAATAGCTGTTTCGTATTGTGTACCTCTGTCTTGGAATTGTCCATGAGCATCAGTAGGATCAATAATTGCAAAAAATATTTCTAGCAGTCTATTATATGAGAATAAAGCTACATCATATTGGATTTCGACAACTTCATAATGTCCGGTATCACCCTTTTTTACTTCTTCGTATGTTGGATTTTCAGTAGTTCCACCCATATAACCTGAAGTCACTTTATCTATTCCTTCATATTGGTCAAATGGCTTAACCATACACCAAAAGCATCCTCCTGCAAAATACGCTTTATTCATATTCATGATATTTTTACCATCCTTTATTCAGTCTCAAGTCTTATTTTTAAGTTAGCTTTGCAATTTTTCTTGATTTTTAGTATATAAATTGGTTAACTTAATGTATGAGTCTCATTATAATATAATTAGACTCAATTTTGAAGATAAAAGGTTGGTAACAATGACTTCGCATAATCAATCAGAAACTGAAGATAATCGTCAAACGAATATACCTACAAGAAGAAAAAAGCGTAGAATTAAAAAAAGACCTTTTATTTTCTTAGGTATCATCTTACTTTTAATTGGACTTGGATTTTACATTAATGCTTCTTATAAATCTGGTTTGAAAGTTTCATCAGATAATGGTAAAAAGCAGCAATTACATAAATTCAATAGTACAACGCGGAATGATGGTAAAGTAAATGTGCTCGTATTAGGTGAGGACCGCAAAGTAGATAATTCACAACCTAGAACAGACTCAATTATGATTGTTCAATACGATTACTTGAAAAAAGATCTCAAAATTGTATCTGTCATGAGAGATATTTATTCAGAAATCCCAGGTGGCTATCGTAATTATAAGATTAATACTGCATATTCATTAGGCGGACCTGAATTATTACGTAAGACATTGAAGAAGAACCTTGATATTGATCCGGAATACTATGCAATTATCGATTTTGATGGATTTGAAGAAATGGTCGATGAAATTGCACCTAAAGGCGTTCCAATCGATGTTGAAAAAGATATGTCTGCAAAAATTGGTGTTTCTTTAAAACAAGGGCAACATAATTTAAACGGGAAAGAATTATTAGGTTATGCGCGCTTTAGACACGATGAAGAAGGTGACTTTGGTCGTGTTAGAAGACAACAACAAGTTATGACTGCACTAAAATCAGAATTGATGAGTGTGGATTCAGTTGTTAAAGCACCGAAATTAGCTGGTATTGCTAGAGGTTATGTTAATACCAACTTAGATGATCAAACAATTTACAAAACGGGAGCTAGCTTCTTAGCTAGAGGCGATAAAAATATTAAGACGTTAACAGTCCCTGTTAAAGGTTCTTATACAAATGAGAATGATATAGAAAATGGGGCAGTATTAAAAATCGACAAAGAAAAAAATAAAGAAGCAATTAAAAAATTTCTTAACGATTAATCATTAAGGAAACTAAAAAAGCAATAAATGGTCACTTCGACCATTTATTGCTTTTTATATTGATGTAGTGCTTATGAATCAGATTTACGTGTACCAGCAACACCGTAGTGTTCAGGTTTCATTTCTTCAATAATGACATGAATATTTTCTTTTGGTGCTTTTGCATTTTGATGAACAGCTTCTGTAACATCTTTTACAAGACCTTTCAATTGTTCATCAGATCTACCTTCAATTAATTTAATGTTAACGATTGGCATTATAAACGCTCCTTATTATATTGAATATTTGCTGAAGGACCACTATCTCCATTCCAGTCTGTTTGACCGTCATCTTCTATGAATTCAATGTTCACATCTTCAACATGAGATAAGTCTAACAATTTTAATATAATCCGTTTTCTGATATCTGACAACTCTTTAAGTGTATGATTGTGATTAACTTCTAATAAACATTCTATATGAAGTGCTTCTCCTTCTTTAATAACAGCAAGTCTTTTAATATCACTAATTGCTTTATCATCTAATATGACACGTGAAGCATGTATTTCAGATTCATGATCTGCAATACCAAGAACCCCTTGTGCATTTTCAATAAAGATAATACCCACAACTATAAACATCATCACACCAATGATAACTGAGGCTATACCTTCTAACATACCTAAACCTGTTAATCTTGCGATAATGATTGAGAGAACGGCAATAATACCTCCACCAGTTGCGACAGTATCTTCCATAAATACTAATTTTGTTGCAGGTTTAGCTTTACCAATCAGTAAATAACTTTTAGTAAATGGTGTAAGTAATCCTTTACTGCTTTCACCAGCTTCTTCTAAGATTTCTTTACCAGCTTTTCTTAAAACACTACCTTCTAAAATAATACCGATAGCTAAAACAGCGATATTAATCCAGAAAAATAATATTGGTCCACCAGTTTCATTTGGATGGACAATATGGTGGAAACCTTCTTTAACTGTCTCATAAGATAAAATACCTACAATAATAACAGCTATTAAACAAACGAGGTTAATTAATCTTCCATATCCAAGAGGGAATTTTTCATTTGGACTTCTCTTAGAAAATGCTGATCCTAAAAATACGAAAAGTTGGTTTGCTGCATCACCAAAAGAGTGCATCATTTCAGCAAACATAGCGATGTTTCCTGTAAAGATAAAAGCGAATAACTTTAAACAACCTAAAATAAAGTTAACAACTGCAGCAGAAAGCGAAGACTTGCTTCCTTTTTTAAGTAAATTAATGAAAGGTTTCATAAAAAACTCCTTTAAAATATTTTTGTTTTGATTATACCACTATAATACCCAATTTTATTATAATATAAGTATTTTTATGTGAAATTCATAATAATATTATGTAAACTATAAAGGTTAAATGAAATTTTTCAAACCATCATTTAAGGAATGTGTTATACTATTTATATGGATATATTAATTAAGTTATACTAATTCTCGACTATTTTAATGTAACTTAATATTAAAATTAACTTATTACACATTGTGTACTTGTTGTCACTTTTTAAATGAAAGTATAAGGTTTATAATAGTAGTAATACATAGATTAATTCATACAAATTATTCATTTGTATATTTTTATGGACATATATTTAGTCGAAATGGTTAATATTGAAAGGGGCTCTGTAGTTAATTATGAATGCTTTACATAAGAAAACAGATGTAATATTAATTGGTGGAGGCATTATGAGTGCTACTTTAGGTACTATGCTTAAAGAATTATCACCAAATTTAGAAATTAAATTATTTGAAAAATTATCAAAACCAGCTGAAGAAAGTTCTAACGAATGGAATAACGCCGGAACTGGTCATTCAGCATTATGTGAATTGAATTATACTAAAGAAGAGGCGGATGGTTCGGTTAATATTGATAAAGCAATTCAAATAAATGAACAATTTCAATTATCAAAGCAATTTTGGACATATTTAGTAAACAAAGGTAGTTTAACAGATCCACAATCATTTATTCGTCCTGTACCACATATGAGTTTTGTTTATGGAGACAAAAATGTACAATTTTTGAAAAATAGATGTGATGCATTATCAAAAAATCCATTATTCACTGGTATGACGTTTACAGATAATTTTGAAACGTTAAAGCATTGGATGCCGCTTATGATGGAAGGGCGTTCTCAAGATGAAAGAATTGCCGCAACTAAAATTGAATCTGGTACGGATGTAAACTTTGGGAATTTAACGCGCTCATTATTAAGTGACTTAAAAGACCAAGGTGTAGAGTTAAATTATAATCATTCTGTTCAGAATATTCGAAGAAATGAAGACAATTCATGGCAATTAAAGATTTATAATGCCGAAACTAAAAAGGTTGAATACCATAATACTCAATTTGTGTTTATTGGCGCCGGTGGTGGTAGTTTACCACTTTTACAAAAGACAGGCATAAAAGAAGCTTCTAATATAGGAGGTTTCCCAGTTAGTGGTTTATTTATGGTATGTAATAATGAAGAAATTATTGCTAAACATGATGCTAAAGTTTATGGTAAAGCAAAAGTTGGAGCGCCACCAATGTCAGTACCACATTTAGATACTAGATACATTGAAGGTAAACGTTCATTATTATTTGGACCATTTGCTGGATTCTCGCCTAAATTCTTGAAGACTGGCTCTAACTTAGATTTATTTGGTTCAGTGAAACCGAATAATATCTTTACGATGTTATCAGCTGGTTTAAAAGAAATGGGATTAACGAAATATTTAGTAGAACAAGTCTTATTGTCAGATGAAAAGCGTTTAGAAGAACTAAAAGAATTTATACCGACTGCGAAGTTAGAAGATTGGGATATCGTAATCGCTGGTCAACGTGTACAAGTCATTAAAGATACTCAAGAAGGCGGAAAGGGTACATTACAATTTGGTACTGAACTTGTAACAAGTGAAGATGGCTCTATTTCTGCGTTATTAGGTGCCTCTCCAGGTGCTTCTACTGCTGTACATGTTATGTTGCAGTTACTTGAAAACTGTTTCCCTAATGAATTTGTAAACTGGGAAGATAAGATTAAACAAATGATACCTTCATTTAGAACAAACTTATCTGATAATCCTGATTTATTTAATGAAATTAATTCATCAACTTCGAAAGCATTAGGTTTATATAAGTAAGGTTATTTTAAATATTGATGATTGTAAAAAATTATCAACTATAATTAAAAAATTCTCTTTAATCACTTTAAATTTTAGTTTAATCGGGTTAAACTATCTTTAATGAAGATTAAGGGGGATTTGTATTATGTTTGAAAAATTACTTACCTCTATAGGTGTCGGTAATCTAACAATCGATACGCGTCTAGAAAAGATGACTTTTAATGAAGAAGAACCCATTAAAGGTAAAGTAATATTTAAAGGTGGTTCATGTGATTTAGAAGTTAAATATATTGAATTGTCACTTATTGAACGTGTCAATAATCAAAACGAGGATAGTGATTTTTCGGAATTTGATTATGAATTGCATAAGCATAAAGTTAATCAATCCTTCTTGATTAAGAAGAAAGACCATCAAGAATACGAATTTGAATTTAAATTAGAACAAATTGAATTCAAAGGCGAGCCAGAAGAAATATTTTTAAAGACACATGTTCATATCGATCAGTCAATTGGCGCTGATGACGAAGAAAAATTAAGTATAGTGCGATAATTAATAATGAAGTCTTACAAAGTTGACCTATAAGGGGTTAATCTGTGTAGGACTTTTTATTTATACAAATAAATTTCTTGAAATAGAACAAGTGTTCGTATATAATGATGATACAAACAAATGTTCTGGGAGGTGATGTGATGTACAATTACAGTGATTTCCAAGAGAGATATATTTTATGTTTAAGTCATCATAATTTTTTTGCAAATGTGTCGTGTGTTTCAAAAGGTATTAACCCAAATGAATATAAATTAGCTGTTATTTCCGATACAAAAAGGCAAGGCGCCATCGTTATTTCAGCTACTGAGCCATTACAAGAACTAGGAATCAAGACGGGTTCAAGACTATTTGAAATACCACATAGAAATGATATTTTTATCATTAATCCAAATTTGAAACAATATATAAACTATGCAAATGCTATTTATAAAGTATTGTTAAATTATGTACATGCAGTTGATATCCAGCAACATCGTGTAGATGAAATTTTTATTGATGTTACACATTATTATAAACAATATTCTGATAGTCCAAGTGAATTTGCTTCTATGATCCGAGCTGAAATTGAACAAGAAACACAATTGAATTGTCATATAGGTATTGGACCGAATATGTTGCTGAGCAAGTTGGCTTTAGATAACGAGTCTTACCAACATGATCAATCAATAGGAGTATTAAATTATAGCGATATAAGAGATAGAGTGTGGTCGATACATCCATTGCATAAAGTGTGGGGGATAAATGATCGATTAGAAAAGGAATTAAATGAGCTTGGTTTATATACTGTTGGAGATTTAGCACGCTATCCAGTTAATAAATTAACACAATCATATGGCACTATGGGTAATGAATTGAATCTAATTAGCAATGGTATAGATACAAATAACGTTAGGGAAACTCATAGTATTTATAATCCAGATATTAAATGTGAAGTAGCGTTTGAAAAACAATATCAATATTATGAAATGAAAGAAATTATACTTCAACAAGTGGAACGTTTAACGAAACAATTAAGATCTAGAAATTTATTAGTTAAGACAATTGCTTTTTCACTGAAAAGTAATGCCAATACAATCTCTAAATCTTATTCTTTAAAAGACGGCACGAATATTACGATGGATATATTTAGAGTAATCTTGAGTTTTACAGAACAGTTAAGTGATAAACATGAGCAGTATTCAGCATTAAATATTTCACTTACGCAACTCGTGCCAGAACGAGCTCGTGAACTGAATTTATTTATAGATACATTTGAGCGAGAACGTGATGAAGCATTAGCTTTGGTTACAAATGAAATGAGTGTAAATCACACAAATAGAAGACAAGAAGAAAGTATTCATAATCTAGTCGATCATAGATGAAATACAGAATATAATCACCATGTGTTAAAAATGTAAACTTTATTAACATTTGACAAACTCTTTGCACATTTATATACTTGTTTTGATTAACAATCAAATATGGGGAGTGGTGCATGGTGATTAAACAAGTTACACCTTATCTTTACTTTAACGGAACTTGCGAGGAAGCATTAGCATTTTATAGTGAAGCATTAGATGGAAGTGTAAGAGAATCACAAACTTATGGTGACGCAGGTGTAGACGCCTCCGAAGATCCAAATAGAATTATACATGCACAATTAGAAGTTAATGGTCATTTATTTATGTTTTCTGATACCCCAAATGATGATGATTCACTTCATAAGAATCACAATATATATATTGTTTTAGAATTTGAAACTGAAGAACAAATTAATGAAGTATATAATATCTTTAAAGAAGGTGGACAAGTTCAAATGGAACTTGGACAAACTTTCTGGGGTCAGACATATGCGAAAGTAATCGATCAATTTGGTATAGGTTGGGATTTAACTTATACTCATCAATAAAATAAAGTATAAAGAAAAACCATAAACAATTTTTGAGTAAAGTTTATGGTTTTTTAATCTAGTCATTTAATGAATTAACAATTTCTCCCCACGATCTTTTTCTGTGAGATTGCATAGCTAATCGTGCTGCATGCTTATCCTTAGCTTCTATACATGCAATAATCGCTTTATGTTCAACGATAGATTGATATGGAACAGGACGATCATTGATTGTGAATAATCTAGCTCTAAATAATTGGTCTGCATGAATATTAATAACGCTGCTTAAGCGTGTATTATTTGCAAAACTAATTAAATCTGCATGGAATTGATCATCTAATATAGACCATTTGTATAAATTATTCTGTTCAAGTTGTTCTTGTTGTAATTCTATTAAATGCTTTAAATGTGCTATATTTTCTTCTGTCACTTTTGTTGTCGCTAATTCTACTGCCAAACCATCTAATGTTTCAGTGATTTCATAGATTTCCTTTAAATCATGCTTTTTTATCGGATTGATATTAAAACCACGCCTTGGAATTAAAGTCAGTAATCCTTCAGTTTGTAATCTTACTAATGCTTCTCTAACAGGTGTGCGACTCATTTCTAAAGCTTCAGCAATTTCTCTTTCTAAAATTGTTTGCCCCGGCTCTAATATTAAATTTTTAATCGCAATACGTAATATATGATAAGCACGAATAGGTAATCGCTGTTCATCTAACTGTTTAGCGATGTCTAGAAGTTTTCCTTTTAAAGAATCATATTCAATTTGATGCTCTTCTGACATGTCGTATCCTCCTCATTCAAATAATAAAAAATACACGTCTTTCTTAAAATGAGTTTCTCTCATTATAACAGAAAGACGTGCGGTTATATAAAATGATTACGAATAAAATTATTGCTTCACATTTGAATGTAAGTTCTCAATAATTGAATCTGCCATTTCTTTAGTTGTTGTATTACCACCGATGTCTATTGTAAGTGCGCCAGAACCTGTCGCTTTCTTAATACCTTCATTGACTTGATTTGCTTCTTCTTTTAATCCTAAATAATCTAACATTAATGCTGCACTACCAATAGCTCCAATAGGGTTTGCGATACCTTTACCAGCAATATCTGGTGCAGAACCATGAACTGATTCAAACATGCTTGGATAACGACGATCTGGATTTAAGTTTGCACTTGCTGCAATACCTAAACTACCTGCTAATGCACTACCTAAGTCAGATAAAATATCTGCTAATAAGTTAGATGCAACTACGACTTCTAAATCTTCTGGATGTAACACAAAGTGTGCCGCCATAGCATCTACTAACCATTGATCTGTTTCAACATCAGGATATTCTTTGCTCACACGTTTAAATACATCATCCCATAATACCATCCCATATTGTTGCGCATTACTTTTAGTAACACTTGTTACTTTTTTACGTTTACGCTTTCTTGCAGTTTCAAAAGCATATCTAATAACACGTTCACAGCCTTTTTCTGTAAATAAAGATGATTGTACGGCTACTTCATTTCCTTCACCTCTACCAGTAAAGTTACGACCACCAACGCCAGAATATTCACCTTCAGAATTTTCACGAATGAGTACCCAATTTAAAGATTCAACATCAGGATGATTTAATTTACTTTCAACACCTGGTAAAAATTCAACTGGACGAATATTCGCCCATTGGTCAAATCCTTGACATATAGCAATTCTCAATCCCCATAAGCTAATATGGTCGGGAACATTTGGGAACCCTACAGCACCAAAGTATATAGCATCATAGTCTTTTAAAGTATCTAATCCATCTTCTGCCATCATACGACCATTTTCTAAATAGTACTCACATCCCCAAGGGAAGTAATCAAAATCAAATGAAAATTGATGATTGGATTGCTCTGCTAAATGATTTAATACACGAACCCCTTCGTTAATAACTTCTTTACCAATACCATCACCTGGAATGACAGCAATTTTAAATGTTTTTTGTTCTGACATGATAAATAACCTCCTGTTTCTTTGTGATACATCCATTATTAAATAATGTATACGTTAATGTACGATGATTGAAATGAAAACGCTATCAAATTTTTGGCATAAGGGGTGTTTAGTATGGATAGTTCAATAATTACTTTAATATTTTTAGTATTTGCAATAGTTATGTTCGCTTGGGAAAAAATACCGTTAGCAGTAACTGCGATGATCGTCGCAATTGGATTAGTCATTACAGGCGTACTTAAACCTGAAGAAGCTTTTGCAGGATTCGTTGATAGTAACGTACTATTATTTATGGCTATGTTTATTGTTGGTGGCGCGTTTTTCGAGACAGGAATGGCTCAAAAAATAGGGGGAATCGTCACAAAATTTGCTAAAACTGAAAGACAATTAATTATTTCTGTTATGTTAATAACTGGTTTAATGTCAGGGGTACTTTCTAATACAGGTACTGCAGCAGTTTTAATACCAGTTGTAATTGGTATCGCAGCAAAATCCGGTTTTTCAAGATCTACTTTACTATTACCATTAGTTTTTGCAGCTACAATGGGTGGTAACTTAAGTTTAATTGGTGCACCTGGTAACATGATTGCACAGTCAGCGCTTAAACAAATAGGTGATGGATTTGGATTTTTTGAATATGCAAAAGTAGGGTTACCAATTCTTATTATCGGTATATTATATTTCACTTTAATTGGACATAAATTATTACCTAAAAGAGAAGAAGTCGATCTTGAAGAAGATTCAATATATGCTCAAGAAGTTGATTATTCAAAGGTTCCAAAATGGAAACAAGTTATGTCTTTAGGCATATTGATTTTAACCGTTATTGCAATGATTTTTGAACAGCAAATAGGTATTGCGTTGCATGTTTCTGCGTGGATCGGTGCTTTAGTGTTAATGGCAACAAGAGTTATTCCAGAGAAAAAAGCGATGAGATCAATTGATATGAATACAATATTATTATTTTTAGGGTCACTTGCTTTAGCAAATGCTATTCAAGTATCTGGTGCAGGTAAGCTAATTGCCAGTTCGTTAATGAGTACATTAGGTAAAGATCCATCTCCGTATGTATTATTATTTGTTATACTCGTGTTATCTGCTACGATGACGAATTTTATGTCTAACACAGCAACAACTGCATTATTAGTGCCAATTAGTATTTCTATTGCAAATGGTATGGGAGCTGATCCTAGCGCTGTATTAATGGCGACTGTAATCGGTGGTTCACTAGCATTTGCAACACCAATTGGTATGCCTGCCAATACAATGGTTTATGGTCTTGGTGGATTTAAGTTTAAAGACTATGCTATAGCGGGTATCCCACTTATTATTTTATCTATCATTGTTTCAATGATTCTGTTACCAATATTCTTCCCATTTTATTAATTAAATCTGTTAATTTTATATTTTTTCTGTAACATATAATTAGAACGAAATCATAAGAAGGTGGCGTTATTCATGAAAGTTTTAATTGCACCAGATTCTTTTAAAGGTAGCATTGATGCACTCAGTGCTGCGCAAGCGATAGAACGTGGCATTTTAACAGTAGATCCAGAAACTAAAACGGTTCTTCTTCCAATGGCAGATGGTGGAGAAGGTACGATGATTAATTTAGTGCAAGCAACTAAAGGAACAGTAATTGAAGTTAATAGTATAGATCCATTATCAAGGCCAATACAATCAAGTTATGGTATAACTGGCGATGGAAAGACAGCTATTATCGAACTAGCAACAAGTTCTGGTATTGATTTACTAAAACGAGAAGAACTTAATCCATTACATACGACCACTTATGGTACAGGATTACTTATTAAAGATGCCATTGAAAAAGGTATTAAACATTTTATTGTATGCTTAGGTGGAAGTGCTACAAATGATGCGGGAATTGGTTTATTACAAGCATTAGGTTATCAATTTCTAGATGAAAATGGAGTAGAAATACCATTAGGTGCAAAACATATTCATAATATTGAAACGATAGATCAATCAGATGTGATGCCACAAATACATGATGTGAAATTTGAAATTGCTTGCGATGTGACGAATCCATTCGTTGGTAAACAAGGGGCGAGTTATATATTTGGGCCACAAAAGGGAGCAACTCCAGAAATCGTAGAGAGGCTAGATCAATCATTTATTCATTTTGCAGATGTTATTAAGTCATTTAAAGATAAAGAAATAAGCAATATAGAAGGTGCTGGCGCTGCGGGTGGAACTGCAGGTGGCATGTTAGCGTTCTTAAATGCAGAATTAAAAAGAGGTATCGAACTTGTAGTAGGTTTTGTGAATTTTAAAGATATTATTAAAGAAAATGAAATAGACTTGATTATCACTGGTGAAGGCAAAATAGATGGTCAAACTTCTGGTGGTAAAGTCATATCAGGAATTGCACAAATTGCAAAATCTTATGACATACCTGTTATCGCAATTGGTGGTACGGTAGAGATGCCATTATTAGCACTTCACGAACAAGGTTTAACTGCGGCATTTAGTATTGCAAATGGTCCTATAACTTTAGAAGATGCTATGAATAATGGTGATAAACTCATTGAACAACAAACTGAACAAATTTTTAGAGCGCTTAAATTGAAATAATAAAAAGAGGTGGGAAATTATCCCATCTCTTTTTAAAGATTATACCGATATTTCTGAACTTGATTTATAATAAAGACACCACATATCATGAATAAGATAGCTAAAATAAGTGTGAATTTAAAATCAATTATACTTGTAATAAGTAAAGCAATCGTTGTTACAATACCGTTAAATATTGCAATCGGTACTTGGGTCTTGTTGTGATCTTTATGATCAGCACCAGCACCTGTTGATGATAATATGGTTGTATCTGATATTGGAGAACTATGATCCCCAAAGATACCTCCAGAAATAACGGCTCCTATACAAACTGCTAACGAAATGTCTAAATGATATCCTAATGGAATTGCGAGAGGTAACATAATAGCAAATGTTCCCCAAGAAGTTCCGTTTGCGAAGGACATACATGCACCAACAAGGAAAATTAAAGCAGGTACTATAGCAGGTGGTATCGTGCCATCGATAACTTGAACGATATAGTTAGCCGTTCCTAATTTGTCCAATACACTTCCTAAAGACCATGCTAATACTAAAATAACTAAAATATCTGTCATATTTTTCATACCGGTAGTATAAATATTTAATGATTGGCTAATTGTCTTAACTTTATAAAATAACATTAATAGGATAATAGAAATAGCAGCAAAGAAATAAGATAAACTTAAAGCTATTCTGAAATCTTTACCCTCTACACTTTGGAACGGGAATCCTTTAGGTGCTAATAAAGTGAACAATGAAACAATTAAAATGACGATAGGTAACCAAATTAGAATGGGTTTACTTTTATTTTCTACATCTTTATCAACTTCTACACTTTCTCTTAATGGCTTCGCATTGTCCCAATAAATTTGACCAGTATTCATTATACGATCCTCGGCTGCTTTCATAGGTCCGAAATCTAATTTTAATAAAATAATAAGAGGGACGATTAATACCGCAAGGACTGGATAAATAAAGTAGGGTAAGGAAACTATAAAGGCATCCCATGAGGACATATCTATGCTTAATCGTTTAAATTCTGTATCAATTAAGCCCATAATATAAACTCCCCAACCAATAAACGGTACCATCACAGAAACTGGCGATGCAGTTGAATCAATAATCCAAGCTAATTTTTCTCGAGATATCTTTGCTTTATCAAATAAACTTTCATAAATTGGACCTACAATTAATGGTGTTCCCATTTCTGAAAAGAATATTATAATACCACTGAACCAAGCAGCAAGTTGGATTTTGATACGACTTTTCGCACCGGATATAAATCGATTTGCAAATGCTTTTGCACCACCTGAGTTCTCAAGCAACGCAACAAATCCTCCGATAAAAACTAATAAGATAAGTATGCCCGCATTATATTCATCAGCAACCGTGCTGTACAAATAATCTCCAAGTAATTTTTTTAAAGAAGATATTGGATGAAAGCTTGTTAACAAGAGTATGCCTGAAAATAATCCTAAAAATAATGAAACAATAACACTTCTCGTAAGTAATACCATAATAATGGCTATAATTGGAGGAATAATCGACCAAAAGCCAAAATGATCCATAAAATTACCCCCTTCAAAATATTCTGAAATATGTAATTATTTAATCTTCACATATAATGACGAATAAGTAAATATGATATTAATAAATTACCAAAGATATGTATTCTTATACATATAAGTGTGACAATTATATGTAACAAAATGACAAATATATTTGTCAATATGACTAAAATCGTGTATATTGATAAATGTAGGTGGTGGTCAAATGAGAAATAGGGTAAAAGAGTTAAGAGCTCGGGAAGGATTTAACCAAACTGAGTTGGCTAAAAAAGCATGTATTTCAAGACAAACAGTTTCTTTGATAGAACGGAATAACTTTATGCCATCAGTATTGACTGCTGTTAGAATAGCAAGAATACTCAAAGAAAATGTTGAAGATGTTTTCATATTCGAGGAGGATGAATTATGAAAAAGAATAAAATTATGTTAATTGGTAACTTAATATTATATATGCTGATTGGTGGTCTAGTAGGTGGCTTACTTACAAGTATTTTTAAAAAAGGACATGACTTTTTAGAAATTGAACTTACGACAGTGCAAACTGATATTACAGCCATTATTCTAGCAATTGTATTAGTTATTTTAGTTATCATTTTATTGAACGTTTATAAAAAAGCTGAAAAATATAGAAAATTTGAAACAAATCCTGAAAATGAAGATGAAATAGAAATACAGTTAGAAAAAACATTAATTTATCCACCCATATTGCTTGGTATCATTATGACAATAGCTTTAACAATACTAAATATCGTCATTAACTTAACAAAAGAACCAAGTATGCTGTCACTGTTAATAGCAGTCGTTTCATTAATAGCAACAGCACCAATATCATATTTACATTTATCTAAAATGAGAAAATTATACCCAGAGAGAAACTATCCTAAACCTGGAGATAAACAATTAAGTGAAAAAATAATTAATATGATGGATAGTGGAGAACAATATATTACATTAATTGCCTTACAAAAAACTTATGCACTGAACCAACAATTAATAATCGGATTTATAGCATTATCATCAATATTCTCAGTTTCTTCAAACAATAATCAATTCTTCAGCGTGTCGTTATTGATTATCTTATATTTAGTCAACACAATGTATTACTCTAAAAAAGTATCAGAAACAATATAAAAAACTGCCTGTTAGGTACTGCACCCCTAAAGTTAGAGTAAAAAAACTAACTTTAGGGGTGTTTTAATATGACAAAATATAGTGATGAATTTAAGTTGAAAGTTG